>JAEZIB010000020.1 GCA_023416275.1 Bacillota bacterium
ATCTCAGTGCTGATAATACTTGGCTGGCGACGGCCTGGGAAAGTAAGTCTCTGCCAGAATTATATCAGAGTTTCGAGCGTATAGCTTGAAACTCTGTTTTTATATATTTAAAATTCTAACCATTACAAATTAATCCTTAATTTCAGATAAAATATTACATATACCATAAATTCCCAAGATTTATATAGAATACACTGAAAGACCTATAAAGAGGGCACATAGATTTTTGTATATGATATAGAATTACCACATACAAAAATATGTAGTATTTGTGAAATACTCTAAACAACTATTTCAATATATATGTTATATTTCCGATGGGAATTTAGATGGTAACACGTTGATAAGTGCTTTATAGGGCAAAATTTCTTTAGATTATTGGCATATTTTCGTATAAGGTGTATAATTTTTATATAGATTAATTAGCAATATTTACAGTTTAATAATATTGATTACTTTATTATTTAACACTTAACTGCATGGGGAGGACATAATGAAAAAGGTTGACTTAGTGTTAAGGCATTATAATAAACTAAAGCCTATAAATTGTAAAGTAGTAAGCGGTGATGAAGATAATCTATTTACAGTAGAAATTATTGATAATGAGTGTAAAGGGCTAGAAGTAATTAAAGGGGATCCTGTACTAATAGGTACATTGAATACAGATGATTCTCTGAACATTGTCGGAGGAAGTGTAATAGGTGTTAATAAGCAAAATGACAGATATATATTATGTAAAAATGAGCTTTTGAGTATATCTAAGGAAGTAGAAAAAAGACAATATGAACGATTTCCTACATCATTAATGGGTGAAATAAAATGTGAAAATTCAGGCGATAGAGAAAATTTATATTTAAAGGATTTTAGCTATTTAGGTATGGGTGTTTATTCAACAGGAGATTTTAACATAGATGATAAAGTTGACATAAGCATATTTTTAAGTAATAATGTAGTAATATTTGATGGGACTGTAGTACGAAAAAAAATAAATTTCGGCAGAAATGAGTATGGTATTCAAATTTTACATAGGGACAAAAATTCTATGTTTTCTACTCAGTCTCAGTTAATTAATTTAGTTCAAAATGAAAGAAATTTAATCTATAGACAGCTAATAAACGCAAAATCTAATATATAACTATAATAGAGGGTGATAATGTAAACAAAAAATATAATTAATCTATAATGGCTATTTTTTAAAATATTCCTCGAACCAATAAAACAAAATTATTCACAATAACAATCGCAGCAATAAATAAAAAATTATTCATACAATTATACATAGCAAAATATTGGAGGATATATGCAGAATTTAACTTTAGTATTAAGACATTATAGTAAACTTAAACCAATTAACTGTACAGTATTAAGTGGTGATATAAGAAAACTATTTACTGTAAAGTTTGGTGAAAATGAGAGCAAAGAGGCAGACTTTTCCAAGGGCGATCCTATTTTAATAGGATTGTTATCACAGCAGGAAAGCATTGAGATTAATGGTGGAAGTGTAGTTGCTGCTATGCCAAGAGAAAATAGCTACATAATATGTTCTAATGAAGTCGAAATATTTACAAAAGAAAAAAGAGAATTTAATAGGTATCCAACTTCTTTGCTTGCCGACATAAAGCAAGTAGGCTCCAGTAAGAGAGAATCTGCATGTATAAAGGATATCAGTTATGCGGGTATGTGTATTTATTCTACTGGTGATTTTGAAATAGATAGTGTAATAGATATAAATTTATATTTTAGCAATAATGTTATCACGTTTGAGGCAGTAGTATTGAGAAAAACAAAATTGTTTGGTAGAAATGAGTACGGATTACAAATATTACATAGAGACAAGAATGCTATGTATTCTGCACAAAATCAGGTAGCTACAATAATACAAAATGAAAAAGATTTAATGTTAAGACATTTATCTAGCTTGGTTTTTAAAATATAATTATTCTTAATAAGCTTGTCTTGGAGTGTACAGAATTTTACATTAAAATATTGGATATACAATAAATAGAGACTAAGTTTTGTTTTATAATATGATTTTAAACAAATTACTTGCATCAACAATTTCTGATAGATTATTATACATACAAGTATTAGAAGTAAATACTTGAAGGATGGGATGTAAAATGAACTTAGTGCTAAAGCATTATGCTAAATTAAAGCCTGTGAGTTGTACAATAGTAAGCGGAGATATTAACAAATTAATAACTATAAGATTTGATAATATCAAGAGTAAAGATATTAGCTTTATTAAGGGTGACCCTGTTATATTAGCAATGCTTGGATATGATGGTGAACTGCAGCTATATGGAGGAAGAGTTATTGCTATTACCCTAAATAATGACAACTATCTTATTTTTTCTAAAAGGATTAGAGCTGATTCGGCAGAACTAAAAAGACGGGAATTTTTTAGGTATCCTGCATCCTTACTTGCAGATGTAAAGCTAACAGGAACAAGTAATTGGGAGGATGCGTGTATCATAGATATCAGCTACTCTGGTATGCGTATTTATTCAAAAGGCATTTATGAAATTGGAAATATTTTAGAGCTTAATATATTTTTAAGTAATAATATTTTAACATTTGAAGCTGTAGTGGCAAGAAAAACTAAAAGTTTTAATAGAAATGAATATGGAATTCAGATTATAAATAAGGAAAGAAGTAATTTATATATTACAAAAAATAAAATTTATCAGGTATTAAAAGATGAAAACGCATTAATCTATAAACACTTGTTAGGATATAATTACTAATATTAATTTAAATACTACTATAGGAATCTTATAAAGAGATTTATATAATGATTATAAAGGTGACATAACGATGATAAACTGATTTGATTCCATAATTCTCAGCATTTGCAAAGTTCTAATATTAGGTACAATGTTAGGAGTAAAACCACTTAAAAAGAAAGAGTACTATGGACATGAAATAAATGTAAATTGAATAATAATGTATCTGTTGTTTAATCAAGAATTAAGCAATGACTATTCATCTAAAAAGGATTTTTAATTAAGCATAATATAGCCTTATGGGATGTACTGAAATCATGTCATAGAGAAGGCAGTAGTGATAGCAATACTAAAAAATTTAATACCAAACGATATTGAAGAACTATTAAGGATATATCCTAATATTTAAATCATTTTTTTAATGGAAAAAAGCTTAAAAACTTTTTAATCGTTTTATTAGTAAAAATCTTCAAAACACTAATATTTCTTTTAAAACTCTACCTTCTACAAGTCCGGCAAATATAAAGGAAATTGAACAAAAGCTTGAGTAGTGGAAGGAAATATTACCTTATTATTGAGATTAGAATTTAAAACTTTATAAAAATGTAACAGATATATAGTTAATAATTCAACTTTTGCAGTTGAAAATTGTAGATTTGCAAAAGCATATAAATAAAAAGTTAAATATTGCTTATAAAATGTTGGTTTACTTGGTAACAAACCATTGATAACTCTCTCTCACTGATAGAATTTTATGTGTGAAAGTGGATTTAATAATTATAAAAGAAGTATTTGAAAGGTAAAAGGTATGAATATACAAATTTATGGAGCAAAAGGCTTTGAAACACAAAAAGCTGAAAGATATTTTAAAGAGAGAAAAATAAGTTACCAATATATTGATTTGTACAAATATGGTCTTAGTAAAGGTGAGTACGATAGTGTAAAAGCTTCTGTGGGAATTAGAGAATTGATAAATGTAAACAGTAAGGACTATGAAAGACTAAACATGAAGAATTTAGGAATTGGAAAAGTAGCTGAGGAAGTTCTTTTAAAAAATCCTAAGCTGTTTAATTCACCAATTGTAAGAAATGGGAAAAAGGCCACCGTCGGCTATAAACCAGAGATTTGGGGACAATGGGAATAGAGTCTTCAATTTAAATAGAATTAAGTTTTTTTGTAGGTGTAGTGTTTTGGTAATGTTATAAGCCTAGCAAGTTTGGGGGTTAGCTTAAGTGGAAAGAGATATTCAAAAAAAACAGAAAATTATCAACATTCAAGTTGGAGATAAAGAGCTAAAGTATATAGTAACTAGAAGCAACAGAAAAACAATAGGAATTACAATAGATAATAATGGATTAGTTAAGGTGACAAGTCCATACAGGGTATCTGAAAGCTATATTAATGAACTTCTACTCAAAAAATCCTCATGGATACAAAAAAAAATTACTGAGCTAGAGAGTGGAGCATTAAAGGCTAATAGCCCAAAAATCTTTAATAATGGTGAAACTTTTTTATACTTGGGAAAGATATTTGAACTTAAAATTTGTAGAAGTAGTAATTGTAAAAAAGCAACTGTTAAGCTTGATAATAAAAATATAGTAATTGATGTACCAATTGGTTTTGATGCAGATAGTATTAAGAAAAAATTAAAACTATGGTATGTAGAACAATTTAAGCATATAGCTACAGAAAGAATTAATTATTATTCATCAAAGATAGGTGTGTTTCCCAAAAAAGTGACCATTAGAGAGCAGAAGACTAGATGGGGCAGCTGTAGTAGTAAAGGTAATATTAATCTGAATTGGAAGCTTATAATGGCATCATTAGAAGTACTTGATTATGTTATTGTTCATGAATTATGCCATTTGATTGCTATGAATCATTCAGAAGAGTTTTGGAAGATTGTTGGAGTTTATTCTCCCCAGTATAAAAATTATAGAACGTGGTTAAGACATAATGGAGAGATGTTAAGCATTGAGTGAATAATCAAGATATTTTAATATAAAATTTATTAAGAATGCAAACTATAGGTAAACTATTATAAGCAAAGTGGAGGGTACATGATTTATAAAAAATATGGAAAAACTGGTAAAGATATATCTGTAATTGGTTTTGGCGGTATGAGATTTCCTAAGGTAAACGAAGAATATGACTACGATAAGTGCGCTGAGTTTGTTGTTAAGGCAAATGAGCTTGGAGTTAATTATTTTGACACAGCTCCAGGATATTGTGACGATCATAGTGAAAAAATTATGGCTCATGCATTTAAAATGATGAAGAATCAATATTATGTTTCAACAAAATGTAGTGAAAGAGATGGGTCAAAGCTGCGCAGAACGTTGGAAACTTCATTAAGAAGAATGAACCTAGAAAAGATAAATTTCTTTCATATATGGTGTATTTTAGATATTGACGATTACAGAAGCAGAATGGTTAAGGGCGGTGCATATGAAACGGCGCTTAAGGCAAAGGAAGAGGGGCTTATTGAGCATATAACCTTCTCAACCCACTGTAATGGTGATGAAATTGAGACAATAGTAAATGAGAATTGTTTTGAGGGAATGACTGTTGGCTACAATATTCTTAACTTTCCCTTTAGGCAAAAGGGTTTAATAGCAGCTTATCAGAAGGGTTTAGGTATTGCTACAATGAACCCACTTGGAGGGGGCTTAATACCTCAAAAGGCGGATTATTTTGATTTTATCAGAGGAGCAAATGATAAGACAGTAGTTGATGCGGCAATTAAGTTTAATGCTTCACATGACGAAATAACGACTGTTTTGTGTGGTATGGGAAGTATGGAAGAAGTAATTCAAAATTGCAGTATTGGAGACAACCTTGTGAAGCTGGATGAAAACAAGTTAAAAGAAATTGAAAACAGATTGTTTAACTCTATGGATAAGCTTTGCACAGGCTGCCGATACTGTGAGTACTGTCCAAAGGGAATACCAGTTTCAAAGTTCATGCTTTCATATAATAATCATATACTTGGTGATACTAAAGGTATTTTTGATAATCTGAAGTACCATTGGGGTGTAAAATTCGAACAGGCAAATGAGTGTATTAGCTGTGGGTTATGTGAAAGAAAGTGTACTCAGCATTTACCTATAATTAGTAGACTTAAAGAGACAAATAAATGGGGAATAGAATTTTAATAAAAAAATTTATATAGGAAGTTAGCTGGAAATTAGGTAAAAAGCAAAAGGAGAATCACTTGATATGTGATGAGATTCCTTTTGCTTTTTCTTTTGCCATTCTTGAAATAGTATTGAGCAAAAAATGCGGACTACGTCCCGTTGACGCATATGCGGCTATTTAAAAAATGTGATTCCACATTTTTTAAATGCAAATTAGGATAAACCGTATCTATAATTATTTTCTGGAAATAGAGAAGTCATTTATTCATTGATAGTTAAAAGTACAGGCGTTAAAATTAGATTGATAAAAAAATAACAATGTTTTATCGAAGATATTTTAGAGAAAATCGTTATATGGGTTTAAAAAATTAATACAGCACTTGAGATTAGCAGTTTAAAAAGTATATATATGAACGCTTTGTACCGTTTATATGATTGAATAATGTTAACTAGTAATATGAATGTTTAAGGAGGCAGAGTTAATGGAGGAGTTAAAAGTAAGTGATGTTATTGATAGTATTTTGGATAAATATGATAATAACAAGTCATATCTAATTGCAATTTTGCAAGAAATTCAGAACGAGTATAAATATTTGCCAGAAGATAAATTAAAGCATGTGGCTGAAAAGCTTGAAATTAATTTATCTAAGATATTTAGTGTTGCAACCTTTTATGAGAATTTCTCATTAATTCCAAAAGGTAAATACATTATCAAGGTTTGCGATGGTACTGCATGTCATGTTAGAAAATCAATCCCTATTTTAAATGCGCTTCGAAAAGAATTGGGTTTGAACGATAACAAACATACTACAGATGATATGCTTTTCACAGTTGAAACAGTATCCTGTCTAGGTGCTTGTGGACTTGCTCCCGTTATAACAATAAACGATAAGGTTTACTCAAAGATGACGCCAGAGTCAACTATAGAAACTATTAGGGCATTAAGGGGTGAAGAATAATGGTTATCAAAAATTTAGGTGAGTTGAAAACCTTTTCTGAGAAGTCAAAACAGGCTTTAGATAGACAAAAAAAGAAGGTTTTGGTTTGTGCCGGTACAGGATGTGTTGCTGGAGGAGCATTAGAGATTTATGATACACTTGGGCTATTAATCAGGGAAAAAGGACTTTTAGTGGACTTGGAACTTGACCACGAAATAGAGGGTATCGGAGTTAAAAAAAGTGGTTGTCATGGCTTTTGTGAAATGGGTCCGCTAATAAGAATTGAACCTGAAAATTACTTGTATTTAAAGGTTAAGTTAGACGATTGTGAAGAAATTGTTGAGAAAACCTTAATGAAGGATGAGCCTGTAGAAAGGCTTTTATATAGTGTAGATAATCATGTTTACAAAGCACAGGAGGATATACCTTTTTATCATAAGCAGACTAGAATGGTTTTAAAGAACTGTGGAAGCATTAATGCTGAATCGTTTACTGAATATGTAGCAAAAGGTGGGTACGAAGCCCTTAGCAAGGTGCTATTCGAAATGAAACCAGATGAGGTTTGTCAGTCAATTATTGATTCAAATCTTAGAGGAAGAGGCGGTGGAGGTTATCCTGCAGGGAGAAAGTGGGCACAGGTGTTAAAGCAAGGCAGTGAAGTAAAATATGTAGTCTGTAACGGAGATGAAGGAGATCCAGGGGCTTTCATGGATAGAAGTATAATGGAGGGTGATCCTCATGGTGTTATAGAAGGAATGATTATTGCAGGATATGCCACTAAGAGTACAGCTGGATATATTTATGTAAGAGCAGAGTATCCTCTAGCTGTTGAAAGACTCCGAATTGCAATTGAAAGTGCAAGAAAACATGGAATGTTAGGTGATAACATACTCAATTCTGGATTTTCCTTTGATATTAATATTAATAAGGGTGCAGGAGCTTTTGTCTGTGGTGAAGGAAGTGCATTAACTGCTTCAATTGAGGGTGAAAGGGGTATGCCAAGAGTAAAACCTCCCAGAACTGTTGAGCAAGGCTTATGGGCAAAGCCAACAGTCTTAAATAACGTTGAAACCTTTGCCAATGTTCCTCTTATAATTACAAATGGCAGTGAATGGTACAGGAATATAGGAACTGAGAATAGTCCAGGAACAAAGGCTTTTGCAATTACGGGTAATGTTAACAATACAGGACTAATAGAAGTCCCTATGGGAACAACTCTTAGAGAAGTAATTTTTGATATAGGCGGAGGAATTCAAAATGATAAGAAGTTCAAGGCTGTTCAGATAGGAGGCCCTTCAGGAGGCTGTTTAACTGAGGAGCATTTGGATTTGCCTCTAGATTTTGATTCGCTAAAAAAGGTTGGAGCAATGATTGGCTCAGGCGGACTGGTTGTAATGGATGAAGATACTTGCATGGTTGAAGTTGCAAGGTTCTTTATGAATTTTACACAAAATGAATCTTGTGGGAAATGTGTTCCTTGCAGAGAAGGAACAAAGAGAATGCTTGAGTTATTAGAGAATATTGTAAATGGAAAGGGAACTCTTGAGAATCTTGATTTGCTTGAGGAACTTGCTGACACCATCAGTAATACTGCCTTATGCGGCTTAGGGAAATCAGCGGCCAGCCCGGTAGTAAGCACTTTAAAATATTTTAGAAACGAATATATTGAACATGTAGTGGACAAAAAATGCAGAACTCTCACTTGTAAGGCATTAGCTACAATAGTGATTGATAGTGATAAGTGTAAAGGCTGTAGTAAATGTGCAAGAGTATGTCCGGTGAATGCGATACAAGGAAAAGTCAAAGAGCCATTTTCAATAAACAAAGTAAAATGTATTAAATGCGGTGCTTGTTTAGATGCATGTCCATTTAATGCTATAAAGGAGGTATAAATATGGGAAGCATGATAATTGACGGTCAAAGAATAGAATTTAGTGATGAAA
This sequence comes from Bacillota bacterium, assembly GCA_023416275.1. Classification (GTDB taxonomy): domain Bacteria; phylum Bacillota; class Clostridia; order Acetivibrionales; family DSM-1351; genus Ruminiclostridium. Next base: position 8,745 of record JAEZIB010000020.1, read on the forward strand.
AAAATATTTTAGCAGTAATCAGAAAAGCTGGTATAGAGCTTCCAACCTTCTGCTATCATTCTGAACTGAGTGTTTATGGAGCATGTAGAATGTGTATGATTGAGGACAGATGGGGAAATACAATGACTTCTTGCTCAACCCCTCCAAAAGATGGTATGGAAATATGGACAAATACTGATAAATTAAAAAAGCATAGAAAAATGATAATTGAACTCCTTTTAGCAAACCACGACAGGGATTGTACAACCTGTGAGAAAAGTGGAAGGTGTAAATTACAGGAAATAGCTTTAAAGGTTGGAGTAAGAAAAATCAGGTTTGGACAGGAGAAAAAGTTAGCTCCTATAGATGATTTAGGACCTTCAATTGTAAGAAATCCAAATAAGTGTATACTATGCGGTGACTGTGTAAGGGCATGTCAGGAAATACAAGGTGTTGGTGTTCTTGATTTTGCATACAGGGGTTCAAAGCTTCAGGTTACAACAGCCTTCAACAAAGCTTTACATGAGGTTGATTGTATTAATTGTGGTCAGTGCAGGGTAGTTTGTCCAACTGGTGCATTATTGATAAAGAAGGATACAGACAAGGCTTATGAAGCATTACAAAACAGGAGCAAGCGTGTAATTGCTCAAATTGCTCCAGCAGTACGAGTGGCAATTGGTGAGGAATTTGGACTTGAACCAGGCGCCATTTCTATGGGCAAAATTGTTGCTGCACTGAGAAAATTGGGTTTTGATCAGATTTTTGACACTGCTGTAGGGGCTGATTTAACTGTAATTGAAGAAGCAGAGGAGCTTATGGACAGAGTTCAGCAGAGAAAATACAAAATGCCACTATTTAGCTCCTGCTGTCCAGCTTGGTTTAAATATGCAGAGCAAAAGCATTCGGAATTATTGGAAAATGTGTCAAGCTGTCGTTCACCTCAGCAGATGTTTGGAGCTGTCATTAAAGAACAGTTTAAGAAACTACACAAAGATGATGAAAAGGAAAATGTAGTAGTTGCAATAATGCCATGTACTGCAAAGAAATTTGAAGCAGCAAGACCTGAAAATACAAGAAACGGTATTAAAGATGTTGATATTGTAATAACTACACAGGAACTTGCTATTATGATTCAAGAAAATGGCATTATTTTTAATGAGCTAGAGGAAGAGGCTCTAGACATGCCTTTTGGATTTACCAGCGGTGCCGGGGTGATATTTGGTGTAAGTGGTGGAGTATCGGAAGCAGTATTGAGATATTATTATAAGGAGAGAACAGCATCAACACTTAAAAGTATTTCCTATACAGGAATAAGAGGAATGGATGGAGTAAAAGAGGCAACAGTTGAAATTGACGGCAGACAAATTAGAATAGGGGTTGTACACGGACTAAAAAATGCAGAGGGCTTGATAAAAAAAATAATAAGCGGTCAGGAGAGATTCGACTTTATTGAGGTTATGGCATGTCCGGGTGGATGTATTGGTGGAGCAGGTCAGCCCATTCCTCAAAATAGTGATGTTAGAAGAAAGAGGGCAAAGGGAATTTATAAGGTAGATAATGAATCACCAATTAAGCGTTCTGAAGATAATCCTGCAATTACATCTTTGTACGAGGGAATACTGCAAAGCAGAAGAGAGATTCTCCATAGACATGGAAAACATGAGAGCTGAAGAACAATAGCTTGCTTGGAGTTGTAAAAATCAGAAGTGCCGAAAGCTACAAGATATTTCGTATTAATTCAGCTTCAACATAAAAAGTATATTGGAGTCTAGACTTATCAATGGTTTATCGCTAAATAACTAGCATTATCTATTCTCATCATTTTAGTGCCTTTACCAAACATGGTTCATAGTGTGTTAAAACTGGTATGGTTTCAACTTTCCATTGATAAGTAGGGACACCTTACAATACAATATATGGTTTATGAGTTTATTAAAGCAGGTGCTTTGCTGTATATTGTATTGTCAATGGCTGAATAGTAAGTAGACTATTTGGCATAGATAATTGGACAATTAATCTTATTGACAAATAATTAACAATGAGCTAAAATAATATTGTTAGATATTTAACAAACTAATTGACGGGTGGTGCAAGCTGTGCTTGATATTTATGTATGTGTAGGTAGTTCATGCCATCTTAAAGGATCTTATCAGATTATCACATGCTTTCAAAAACTCATTAAGGACAACCATTTAGAAAGTAAAGTGGAATTAAAGGCTTCCTTTTGCATGGGGAATTGCACAACTGGTGTATGTGTAAAAATAGGAGAGGCTTTTTACGGAGATGTAGCTATTATTAATGCAGAAAGTTTTTTTAATGATAAGGTTATTAAAGAAGTTTTAAATATACAATAAAATTAAGTTATTTAATCATCTTTCTCACATAAAGTCTATCGGTGCAATAGAATTATCAATGGTTTGCTGCCAAAATAACTCGACAGTATAGTTGGTGCTTACAATGGTGCACTTTCGAGTCTCAAAAACGCAAGCGTTTTTTATAGATAGTGGATGGTAATTACTATTGAGTTTATCAATGCTTTAGCCGCCTTTCAACATTCACCATCCATGGTTCATAGTGGCTAAAACCGACATTGTGTCGGTTTTCCGGCAAAAAACTTAGAGCCTGCTGGATAATTGTAAGCATACATGAATGCTATCTTCGTTATTTCATTAATGCTACTACACCTACAATTATCAAATGCGAAAGTTTGATTATTTATTAATATACTAATGCTAATTAGCTTGTGGGGGCGACTTTATGAATATAATTCAATTTAAAGAAGCAAATTGTAAAAACTGTTATAAGTGCATACGAAGCTGTCCAGTTAATGCCATTGCCTTTAAAAATGAACAGGCAGAAATTATACAAGATGAATGTATTTTGTGTGGTCACTGCTTATCAGTTTGCCCTCAAAATGCTAAAAGTGTGAATAGTGATGTAGAAAAGGTTAAGAAATTTATCAGCAAAAGAGAAAAGGTCTATGTTAGTTTGGCACCTTCTTTTGCTGCTGCATTTGAGCAGGATGAACGATGGTTATATTGTGCTTTGAAGAAATTAGGTTTTACACATATTGAAGGTACTGCAAATGGAGCTTATCAAGTATCTAGACAGTATGAAAAGCTTTTGCAGCAAAGAAAGATGAAAAATATAATCACTAGCTGCTGCTCTTCAATAATATTTTTAATTGAAAAATACTACCCAGAGTTGCTTCAACAACTAGCACCTGTTGTATCTCCAATGATAGCTCATGCAAAAATGATGAGAGAAACTTATGGGTCAAGAATTAAGGTTGTATTTATTGGTCCCTGTATATCAAAGAAAGACGAGTATAAGGATTATGAAAATGAAAATCAAATTGATGCTGTTCTTACTTTTGAAGATTTAGACAATTGGTTTGAGGACGAAGGTCTTTATCAGTCAGATGAAATACTTGAAGCTATAAATAACTTCGACAATTCTGCAAGAATTTATCCTGTACCTGGCGGAATTTTAAATACTATAGGCAAAAGCTTTAAAAAGAACTATAGAACAATCAGTGTAGATGGAATTGAAAGATGTAAAGAGATACTTGACTCTATTGCTGAAGGCAATATTAGCAATTATTTTATTGAGATGAGCAGCTGTACGGGGGGATGTATTGCAGGACCTTGCATGAAGCATGTCAAGGGTGGATTTTTAACCTCTAGAGAACGATTACTGGATTATGCCAAGAAAGCAGCCTCAAATG
>JAEZIB010000054.1 GCA_023416275.1 Bacillota bacterium
TTTCAGTCCCCTGCTCTACCGACTGAGCTATCTGGGCAAATTGGCGACCCGGAACGGGCTCGAACCGTCGACCTCCAGCGTGACAGGCTGGCATTCTAACCAACTGAACTACCGGGCCAATTTGTATGTCTTTCACGGAGTTTGGTGGGAACTATAGGGCTCGAACCTATGACCCTCTGCTTGTAAGGCAGATGCTCTCCCAGCTGAGCTAAGCTCCCATGGCTTAACTCCGTGAGCGACAATTGATAGTATACAAGACAATGTTAATAAAGTCAACACCTTTTTTAAGCTTTTATTAAAATTATTTTTCTCTTGCGTTGTAATACTCTTTAATGCTTTAAAAATCTAATAATATTACTTTTTATTTTTTATTTTGAAGCTCTTATTACAAGCTCTTCCATATCTTTGTGAGTGAAGTCATATTTTGTATTGCAAAAATGACATTGAAGCTCAGCACCCTTGCCGTCTTCAAGTATTTCAAGCAAGTCTTCTTTTCCAATACTAATTAGATTTCTCTCCATCCTATCTCTTGAACAGTTGCACGTAAAGCTACACGGCACTTTTTCAATAACTTTAGGATTCATTCCATCCAGTAAACGCTCTAAAATCTGTTCTGGCGTTGTTCCTTCTGACAACAGCTTTGATATAGGCGGAAATCCTATCAACCTTTCCTCCAGCTTCTCAGCTGTCTCTTCGTCTGCTCCTGGCATAAGTTGAATAATAAAACCACCTGCAACTTTAACGCCACTAGCATCCACCAATACTCCTAATGCTACTGTTGATGGCACTTGTTCAGATGTAGCAAAATAATACGTCAAATCATCAGCTATTTCGCCAGAAACCAAATCAGAATATCCAATATAGGGTTCTTTTAATCCCATATCTTTGATAACATTTATATATCCATAGCCCACGGCTGTTCGTATATCCAATTTACCACGTTCATTTAGAGGCAAATCAACAATAGGATTATCTACATAGCCCCTTACATTGGCTTTTGAGTCTGATGCCACTACTATGCCTCCAAGAGGTCCATCACCCTTAATTTGAATTGTAAGCTTGTCTTTATCACCTTTTAACATTTTTGACATCATACCAGCTGCTGTAAGTGTCCTACCTAATGCAGCTGTAGCTATTGGTGAAAGTCCGTGAACCTGCCTAGCTTTTTCTACAAGTTCTGTAGCTACTGAGGCAAAAGCACGAACTGTTCCTTCTGCTGCTGTTACTCTTACGATATAGTCATTCATAAATATACCCATGTCCAACATTTCCCATTAACCCATCAAGGAAATGTGCATCTTCTTGACAGAAATGACATGGGCTTGGCACCTCCTTTTCTATTTTTTATTTCCTTCAACCTTTAACCTCAAAGCCAACTTTGGTACAAAATAATTAAACAATAGGTGAAGCATCTCTAGTTATTAGTGCTAAACACCTTTTTCTTAACACATCCCCTTTAATATTAACTCCACATTATTCAAACTGTATACCAATAGCGGAAATTAACATATAGGCTTTTGAGCCTAAATTCCCATAAAATTATACTTTACCAAGCGGAAACTTAGTATGTTGTATATACCTTTTGAGATTTTTTGTTATATTTTCTATAGTATTTTTATTACACACACAAAGCTTGAGCCAATTCTTAAATAGCAGTATTTTAAATGGTGTTGCCTTGTATGTTATAATTTCAACGGAATTTAGGGTTAAAAGTACCCTGTTAGCACAATTTAGCTTAAAATTTTTCAATCTTCTCTGCATTTTCTTTTTAGTTAAGTTTAAATATAGTATTTCTCTAAAATATTGAAAACCCCGATATATATAATATATCGGGGTATTAATGGCTACTTCAGTATATAGTTAAAGCAAATATTATGCTCTCTGAACGTTTGCAGCCTGAGGACCTTTAGCTCCTTCAACAACTTCGAAAACTACTTCTGAGCCTTCCTCAAGTGTTTTGTATCCATCCATAGTGATTGCTGAGAAATGTACAAATACGTCATTTCCGCCATCTCTTTCGATAAATCCAAAGCCTTTTTCAGCATTAAACCATTTAACTCTTCCCTTTTCCATCGATCAATTCCTCCTGAAATATAACTAAACTTATTGCGCGATATGATCGCGTTCATTTAACAACATATAGAAGTTTATCACATATATTGCAAACTGTCAAATGATATTTATTTTTGATGCACATATTGCTATAAAGAACAGCATATCATATAAACGCTACAATATATTTTTTCTTCTTTTTCAACAATTTACTCCTGTAAATATAATCTAATAATTTTAGAATTTAACCTTTTTGCAAACATAAAAATTTCTTTGGCTCTTTTCCGATGGTTTTGTTAATTTTAGTTCATTATAAACAGCTATAAATTTTAAATCTGAGTTATTTATATATTTCATTATTTCATCATGTGAATATGCTCTCTCAAAATGTGTCTCGTCAAATCTTTCGTAAAGCATATCCTGCCTTACAAAAAATGTTAAATCAAACCTAGAAATTTTTGTTTTACTATTGTACTCATTTTCCCAAATATATGTAACATTATCTCCAATCTCATAAAATAAATTGTCTGAAAGAATATTTTCAAATTTGTACCGTGTATTAATATCAAAAATAAATAGGCCATTTGGATTCAAATAATTCTGAACCAGCTTAAATATTTTTTGAATCTGAGTTGCTTTTGTTAAGTAGTTAAAGCTATCCAGCAAGCAAACAATTACATCTACAGTACCAAATAGCTCAAAATTACACATATCCTGATTCAAAAACAATATATCAAGACCTTCTTTTTGAGCTTTTTCATTTGCACAGTCCAACATTTCAGTAGATAAATCCAAACAAATCATCTCGTATCCGCGTCTAGCCATTTCTATACCAAAACTGCCTGTCCCACATCCTAGCTCCAACATCATTGAGCCCTTAACCTGATGCTTTTTCATGAGACTTTCCACATAGTCCGCCCATTTTTTATAATCGATGTCTCGAGTCAATTCATCATACACATACGCAAAGTTATTATATATAACACACACATCCTTATCCTGACTAATATGTAAGGTACACATTGCCTTTGTTATAGCCACTTCACAAATCTATCAACAAATACAGCCTATTAGTAATATACTGCAAATTTACACACATTTATAGTATATTGGAAATAAACTTCCCAATAATTTTTTGCCAAAGTAATTGATAGAAGCTAGTGAATCGCTAAGGCTAGCAATTGTTCATTCTCGTCATTAGCATCTCATTTACCATTTATAGTGCGCTATAACCGACATAGTGTAGTTTTCTCTACAAAAGCAAATAGGTTCACCAAACTAATTCATGCATATATTTCTAATCCATAATTTATGCTAGTAAAGTTGAGTAGCATATTATTAGCCCAAAATTAGCAAATAAGCAATAATCTATAGACAAAAAATACATGTCGGCTATAAATATTCACAAATAGGAATCAAAATGCATTTAAGCAGAGCATAACATTGTCCAACAAGCAACCATAATCTACTTTTGCAGTTCTTTCCTATTTAGAGCCAAAATGCATTGCATTTGTGTTCAGCCCCATTTCTATTTGTGAAGTGTGATTTTTTCATTACTATATTAGCATTTTTTAATAGATAAATATATACAAACAAATTATTGTTCTAGTATTATTTCCGAACTACTCATACTTTGACGATACAATATGAGGTATAGATATATTTTCACTATCTATACACTGTACTTTTAAATAATTCTATTAAACATTGATTTTGCTTACTGCACAAAAGCAATTGCATTTTTAGAAAAGCAAATATTCCTCAATTAACGGCTTAATAGCAACTATTTTTTTACGCTTATTTATGTAGGGCATTTAAAAAAGCCAGAGATCTATATCTGCTGGCTTTCCTGTATCTGCGCCCTCTTTCTCTTATTTACCAATCCGCCAATCCGACCTGTTTCTTTCGGACTCAAACTCTTCCAACCATCCTTCATAACCTTCTCTATCAAGCCAAGCTCACGAGCAATTTCATATTTTACCTTTTCATTTTCATTCATTGTTTTTGTCCATGCCCCATTTTGTATAGCACAATACAGCAATATGCATAGACCAAACACCTCCTTATTATTTTTTGTTTTTCCACAGTTATAATCTCATAATCCAAATTTTTAAGTTAAGTTCTGTTTACAGTCTAGTGCTAAATTGGTCCACATAAAAATCAAATTACGCTCGACATCATCAAGACTTTACTACCAAATTTATCAAAAAATTAGTTAAGTTTCATCTATTTATCAACTAATTCATCTTCATCAATTATTTCAAATACAACTTTCCGCTGATAAATTTAAAATAATTTTAATACTATTTGATACTGCATCTTAACTCCATCAATCTATTACAATATTTTAGAGCCTATCAACCCATAAGGAAATACACTCTGTTTATATGAACTAGGTTTTCTTGCCATAAACTCAAACCATAATTCACACAAAATTGCTATGAGAAAATAACATCTATTGGTATTATGCGGCTGAAAATGAAAAATTATACCTTAGAAATTCAATATTTTCTCAAATATCTGTAATAAAAATTCTTGTAAAATTGCAGTCTTTTAAAGTACTCAAAAGTCCATCGGTACTATAATCATCATGGTTTTTTCAAAAAAATCACATGTATTAGTAGAGGCACATCTTTCTCTAACTAATTCATGCGATTATTTTTGACCCAACGTTTCATTTGATTCGTCTCTAATCCCAACAATTTTAAAATAGATGGCGTTATTTACCTGTAAGCACTTGAACGGCCTCCTGAAGCTGTAAATCGTCTTCTCGTGGAACAGCTGATACAGACGTATCTTTATACTTGTCATCAAGCTTTATTTCAATATCGGGCTTTATACCTTCTCCGTGGATACATACTCCTGATGGAGTAAAATATCTGGCTATTGTCACTTTTAATCCTGTTCCATCGTCAAAACCATAGGTTGATTGTACTAAACCTTTTCCAAAAGTCTTTGTTCCAATAAGTGTACCTTTTTTAAAGTCCTTAATGGCACCAGCAAGAATTTCTGATGCACTAGCACTATTTCCGTTAGTTAAAACAACAATAGGTATATCCAGTGACGTATCATCTGAGGATTCAACCTCTTTTTTACCATTTCTATCTTCAGTATATACAATTGTTCCTCTTGGCAATATTCTATCTGCTAATGCCACCACTTCATTGTACAATCCACCAGGATTGTCTCTAACATCAATTATTAGTGACTTCGCTCCCTCATCAACCAATTTATTTACCTGACTTATAAAATTCTTGCTTATGTTTTCATCAAACATTTTTAGTTTTATATATGCAATGTTATTTTCTAGCATTTCACTTCTAATGTTCAGTTTTGCAACTATCTTTTTTCGGACAACTGTTACATCCATCGTACTGTGGTGAGACTGCCTATATATAGTCAATACAGCCTCTGTATTTTCTTCACCTTTTATCATACTTGCTATAAGAGCATCATCTTTAATATTCGTAACATCTTTTCCATCAATCCTAATTATTTTATCCCCTTGCTTTATTCCAGCTGCCTTTGCAGGCGAATCATCAAAAGGCTCTAACACAGTAGCTATTCCATTCTCATCGAGAACTATCGGCAGTCCAATACCCACATACTCATTTTCTGTAGTTTTCTGCATATCCATAAACCATTTCATCTGCTCCTTATCATAATAAACAGTATAAGGATCCTTAAGAGAATCAGTCATACCAGATATGGCACCCTCTACAAGCTTGTTTGAGTCGATTTTCTCGTAATATCTATTTTGAAGAATACTTCTAGCATCATTAAATTTTTTGATAGTTTCTCTAGTAACACTGCTTTTTTCAAATGCCAAGGAATAACTACCTGTGAAATAACTTAGACCCATAAAAAACAGAGCGCATACTGTAAATGAGATTACAGCTGTAATAGCAATAATATTTATTGGATATTTAGAATTAAAATCCTTTTTGTCAAAATCCAAAACAATTCACCTCTTATTTTCAATTTTCAATAATTTTAACGCAAGAATAAGTATTATACCGCCTAGATTAAGAATTAAACTTTTCTATTTTATACACCGTCAAAAACCACTTGTGGTTTTTGTGGCTCGAAAATACACCTTGTTCGTACATACTTTATTTTCGAGATATTATATTCAGCGGTATGTAATCGAGGCCAGAGATATTCTCAACCCCTGAAAACCAAAGCGGTACTATCACTTATAAAAGTGGAGGACATTTTATTGCCTCGTTATAATACCTAGAATCAAAATGAAATTTTTCGATTGTAGAAAAATTTCATTACATCAGCGGTATTTCAACGAGGCTAGAGATATTCTCAACCCCTGAAAACCAAAGCGGTACCCATCACTTATAAAAGTGGAGGACATTTTTTTGCCTCGTTATATATATTGATATGCTTAAAATCACAATAATAAACCCGCATTTTTTATGCGGGCTTAATTTTATCTGAGCTAATCATTTCTTAATCTTTAAGTAAAGTAATTTAATGGCGGCTTTGTAGCACCATTTACTCTAACTTCAAAATGCAAATGTGGTCCAGTTGATAATCCAGTACTTCCAACCTTTCCTATGGTGTCACCCTTTTTCACCTTATCACCTTCACTTACAAGCAGAGCACTTTGATGACCATATAATGTTGCTATACCATCACCATGGTCTATTATTATACAATTTCCATATCCTCCGTTCCAGCCAGACAAAATGACCTTCCCACTATTTGTAGCAACAATTTTAGCACCTGAAGGAGCATTAATGTCAATACCCGCATGGAATTTCTTTACTTTGTATATTGGATGAATTCTATAGCCATATGGAGATGAAATTTGAGTATATCCAGGAGTTGGCCACTTCATAACACCACCAGCATATTTGGTAGTCTTATCCTGCAATTGAGCTATTTTGCTCTCAAGCTCCTTTGATAGCGCTATCATTTCATCTTCTTTTTTTTCAGCTTCCTTCAACCTGGATTTCTGTGTCTCAATATCTGATTCAATTTCTGCTCTTGATGTCTTTATATCAGAAACCTTTGCATTAAGCTTCTCTAATTGTATCTCTTTCTTCTCTAACTCATTAATCTTTTCCTGTTTTTTTATTTCCGTTTTTTCTTTGCCTAAGGCAATTTCTTTAATTAACTTTTCATCATTTTCTTTTATCAATGACATTAGTTCAATTCTAGAAAAAAACTCACTAAAGCTTTTTGACTCAATGAATATTTCTAATGGAGACTTATTCATATTCTGATACATAACTCTCATTCTAGTTTTAAACAGCTCATTTTTATATTCATAGTCCTTTTCTATAGCATCTATTTCTTTACTAATAAGCTCAATATCAGCGTTTACCTTTGAAATCTCTTTTGCTCTTTGTTTTGCTGTGCTCTGAGTTTTTTCTGCGTCAGCCTGAAGCTTTTGTATATCAACTGTCTTTTTCTTTATCTCACTTTCCAAAGCTTTTTTCTCTTTTGCCAACTGATATATCTTACTATTAACTTGCTTTTGCTGGCTCTTCGCACTCTCCAATTTAGTATCTGCATTGACAGGTATAATAACGCTTGAAAATATGTATATAGCCAGCATCACTATAGATAGTCTTTTCTTCATATTAACCCTCCCACAATAATAGTTATCTTTTGTATAAATATTTAATATTTCTTACAACGCCCCACGTTAGCAAGAAATTTGCTTAAATCTACTGTTCTTATTTCTTAAAGTTTTGCAACATTCGATTAATCTAATAAAGCACAACTAATCCCAAACAATCATCTATCTCTGTTATAACGCCTAGATTCAAAATGAAATTTTTAGATTGTAGAAAAATTTCATTACATCAGCGGCGTTTCAACGAGGCGGGAGATATCCTCACCGACTAAAAACAAAAGCGGTACCTACCACTTATAGAAGTGGGGGACATTTTCTTGCCTCGTTATACTTTAAGATGCTTTCGTATTGACATAGCACTTCCGGATGCACCTATAACTGCACTTATTCCTGCATAAATCAAGGCCAATGTGCTCCACACAGCCCCAAACTTCACTGTAGCGAAGCCTCCACCAAAGTCTGATAAATCATGGCTTAGCATCGGTTCAGCAAAACTGTATATATAAGCAACCAACACAAATGCAATTATTGCTCCTATAATTCCAATTATAATCCCTTCGTAAATAAAAGGCCACCTTATAAACCAATCTGTAGCACCGATGTACTTCATAATATTAATTTCCTTACGCCTTGCAAAAACCGTAAGTTTAATGGTATTAGATATAATAAATAAAGATATTAACAATAGCAAACCAATTAAAATCAAACTAATTATCTTGACCCAATTTGATATGTTTTGAATTGCATCAATAGTCTTTTGAGAATATTCAACATTATCTACACCCGGAAGCGAAAGAAATTCCGTTGCTACCTGCTCACTATTTTCAGGTTTTTTTACCTTAACAATAAAAGAAACATTTAAAAAGCTCTCATCATATCCTGCTAAAATATCCGATCCACCTTCATCTGTTTTATTATCAGCTAGGTATTTCTTTAATTGCTCAAAGGCTTCTTCTTTGGATACAATTTTAATACTATCTACATTTTTGTTACTAGAAATTTCAATTTGAACTGCATTAACCTGTTCATCCGTTAATTCAGGAAGACAAAACACCTGCATTGTTGGTTGTTGGGATAATATATCTATGTTATAGTTCAAATTTACTAATACTAAATAAAATACCCCAAATAAAATCAAAGCTGCAGTTATTACACTAATAGATGCAAATGACATCAGTCTATTCCTAGAAGCATTTAAAATGCTTGTTTTAAGAATATATCTTATACTCCGTATCTTCATCCCCATAAAGCCCTTTCTGTTGATCTCTTACTATCTGACCTTTATCAATGGCTATTACTCTTTTCTTCATAGCATCAACGATACTTTTTTCATGGGTAGCAACAACAACCGTAGTTCCCCGTTGATTAACCTCTGTTAAAAGTTTTACAATTTCCCATGAATTCTCAGGATCCAAGTTTCCTGTAGGCTCATCTGCAATTAGTAAAGCCGGACTATTTACTAAAGCTCTGGCAATAGCAACACGTTGCTGTTCTCCACCCGAAAGTTGATGGGGGTATGCATTAGCTTTTCTACTCAAACCAACTAACGCAAGCGACATAGGCACCTGCCTACGAATTTCCTTCGGAATACATTCTGTTATTTCCATTGCAAATGCAACATTTTCATAAACGGTTTTATTAGGAAGAAGTCTGAAATCCTGAAATACCATACCCATTCCACGACGCAAATAAGGAATTTGCTTGTGCTGTAAGGAAGACAGCTGATACCCGTTTACTATTACCTCTCCCTCCGTTGCAGTTTCTTCCTTCATTAAAAGTTTGAGTAAAGTTGACTTTCCAGAACCACTTGAACCTATAATGAAAGCAAAATCACCCTTATTAATTTTCAAGTTAATGCCCCTTAACGCAACAGTTCCATTCGGATATCTTTTACTGACATTTATAAATTCTACCACTTTCAATTAACTCCTTATCAGTTTTTGTAGCCACCATTGTGAACTTATTCATTAATACTTGCTAAATATTTTCTGACTAATACAGCAATTTTAAAGGTAACAGCATCATCAAAGCTAGTAAGCTCTAGACCTGTTAAGCGTTTTATTTTATCCAATCTGTATACTAACGTATTTCTATGAATGTATAGCTGCCTTGCTGTTTCACTGACATTTAAATTGTTCTCAAAGAATTTTTGAATTGTTAACATAGTCTCATTGTCTAGTGTATCAGCAGATTTTTCTTTAAACACCTCATCGAGAAACAACTGACATAGTGTTATTGGAATATGGTAAACAAGCCTGCCAAGACCCAGGTTATTATAATCATAGACCTTTTGATCACCACTAAAAATATTACCAATTATCATAGACATCTGAGCCTCTTTGTATGATTTAGTAATATCCTTTAGATTATTTATAATTGTTCCTATACCAATACTAGCCTTTACCATTAATTCGGAATTAAGAGTGTCTAGAATAGTTTTAGCAATTTTTGAGAGCTCTTTATAGTCATCTTTATTCTTAACCTCTTTAACCAAAACAATATTATCGTTATCAATTACAATTATAAAATCCTTATTCTTATTAGGGAATAAGCTCTCAATTACTTCATGCACATGAATGTCTTTTTCACTTGAAGCATTGATAAGAAATACAACCCTAAGTAAGTTATAATCAATATGCAGCTCCTTGGCTTTTAACAAAATATCACCAGGTAAAATATTTTCTACTATTATATTCTTAACAAATGTATTCTTGTCGTATTTTTCATCGTAAAAGCTTTTAAGGTTTAGGATATTTAGAGAAAACAATTCTAAATACTTCAAATCTTGAGCATCTATAGATTTCACAAAGGTAATAAATTCAACCTTATTTTTAACCATAACCTTATAGTATATCCTGTCCTCTATAACTTGATTATGGCTCTTTGATTGCAAGAAATCAATAATACTGGAATCTGTATTACCTACAAGCTGAAAATTTGAATGAGCTATAATTACTCCACTTTCGTCAGTTACACCTATCTCTTTGCCTATAATTTCGCTATATTTCTCAGATAGCGTCTGAAATAATTTTACCGACATGTCAAGCCCCCTGCTAAAATATATGTGAATATGTTACCATAACCATTCACAATCTAATAAAATTATACACTAAAATAATTTTTATTACTACAATACATAATATAAAATTATTTTGGTAACTTTTTATAGGGTATAAAAGCTCCTACTTTTTAAAACTTAAAAAATAATTTTAATAAAAAATTGTAACAAAAAAAGGAAAGCTACGCTTTCCTTTTTTATAATACAATTATTAATTGATAATTGTACGCTCAGTTTCTTTGTCAAACAAGTGAATCTTATTTGCATCAACTGCAACCTTGATAACATCGCCAGTCTTAGTCTTTGATCTAGCGTTAACTCTTGCAGTAACTGTTGCTGTAGCGCCTTCAATAACCAAATAAAGGTAGGTCTCAGCACCAAGCATTTCAACCAAGTCAACTTTTGCTTCAACAACACTTTCAGGCATTGACTCAAGATACATAGCTTCATCACGAATATGTTCTGGTCTGATACCAACAAGAACTTCTTTACCAATATAATCAGTTCCTTCAAGCTTCTTAGACTTTCCTTCTGGAAGCTTGATATCATTCTTACCAAATACAAGGTGTAAGTCACTTCCTTGTTTAGTAAGTTTTGCAGTGATTATATTCATTTGTGGGCTACCAATAAATGTAGCAACAAACATGTTGTTTGGTCTGTCATAAAGCGATGTTGGTGTATCAACCTGCTGGATATAACCATCCTTCATAACAACGATTCTAGTACCCATTGTTAAAGCTTCTGTCTGGTCATGTGTTACATATATAAATGTTGTGTTAAGTCTGTTGTGTAATCTACCTATCTCTGTTCTCATCTGAACTCTGAGTTTAGCATCCAAGTTTGAAAGAGGCTCATCCATTAAGAATACTTTAGGTTCACGTACTATAGCACGACCTAGCGCAACTCTCTGTCTCTGTCCACCTGATAAAGCCTTTGGCTTTCTATCAAGCAAATGTTCGATATCGAGGAT
>JAEZIB010000064.1 GCA_023416275.1 Bacillota bacterium
GTGCAGTTGATTCTGAAAAAGGTCTTACTGACATGAATAAAGAGCTTTATGACGCTGGGTTGCAAAAAATTATAGACGAGAAGCAAAGGCAAATGGATGAATGGATGGTAAAAAAGAAATAGTTTTGTATAAAATGATTCAGAGGTTACTTTAATCCTGGTTAAAGTAACCTTCGAAATTAAAATGGGAATTTAGAGCATAAATAATTTACATCATTTTAAATAAATTAGTAATTAATTAGCTGCAATTGTTTAGAAAATGAGGGTGATGTTATGAATAAAAAAATTGTTATTTCGGCGGGAACACCTAATGATAGTAACAGGGAGTATTTACCAGAAGTAATCAAAGAATCGGATATGGTAGTTAATGAAAATGGAAACAACTCACAAGTATATCCAGTTGGTCTAACTGAACATACTGATATGCTTATTGATGGAGTCTGTGATACATGGTATCAGTATATTCCTGCTAGTTATGATGGTAGTAAAAAAGTACCTTTGGTCATCTCTATGCACGGTGGGATGATGACGGGTTGGGGGCAGGCTATTTATACATCTTGGACTTTGGTTGCAGATAGAGAAGGCTTTATTGTTATTTTTCCAAATGCTAACAAAGGTCGTTTTTGGATTGTTGAATGTGAAAAAAAAGCTTTTGAAATAATAGGGAAACCACGTTCAGATGGTTTTTATCTTCAAGCTCCTCCAAAAAATCCAGATGACAACCATGATATGAATTGCGTACTAAAGCTTATTGAGCGTATGAAGGAAAAATATAATATAGATGATAAACGGATTTATATGCAGGGTATGTCAATGGGAAATATGATGACACACCAGTTTACACGTTATCATGGTCATGTGCTAGCTGGTGCAGCCGGTTCAGCTGGAATGACATGGCCGGAGGTTATTTTTGATGAACAGGGAGAGGTTATTAATCACGCGGGACCTTTGGATGTATGGCAGTCTCGTTGTGAGCATGATAGCGTAGCTTTTCATGAGGAGGATGAAGAAGCGACGGATTACTTTGTAAAAAAAGGTCGGGAGTATTGGAAAATCATTAACAAATGTAATGCACTGCCACAAATAAAAATTAATGGTGAAGATAATTTTGCATTTTACAAAGGTGAATATGCGGACTTTGTTTTCCGTGATATATATAACAGGGATCATGGTCAAACTTTTGATGATGCAGAGCTGGTATGGGACTATTTGTTTTCTGGTGTAAGCCGAGATGAGAATGGAAATATAATACATACAAAACCTATTTCAGCCAGAAGGGGAGACCAATACGCTATTGCTCTGGCTGTGGGTAGCGCTAAGGCATATGTTAACAATAATTTATTGGAAATTAGCGGGCGGGTGTTTAAACATCAGAAACTTAAGTATCACGGTCTTAACGGAGGTTCGATTATAAGAGGTGAATATTTTATGGTTCCTATATCGTTTATTTCAAAGGTTTATGGTGCGGGGCTAAAGACTTCTGGAGATGGTTGTTCTGCCCATTTGACGTTGAGTGACAAACGAGAATTGCAATTTGCACGCGGTATTATTGGGTGTGTTGTGGATAATAAGGTATGCTCTATGCTCTGTGAAGCAGTTTTAAGAGATGGTGAACTTTATATTCCGATTGAGTGGTTTTGTCAGTATTTATTTAACAACCATGTTTCCTGTTGCAATGACGTATTATATATCACCGACCATTATGCCAAGCTTTCCATTAATATGGCTCATATTATACGTGATGAAATACTAAATTAAGTGTAAGTTGAAATAGAAGATGCTAAGGGTTATTAATATCATATATAGTGGTAAAAATTTAGTATTTTAAGCAAGACAAATTAATAAGTGATTATGAAGGAGTGGTAAATATGGCGGTTATTAAAATGAATTTTTTGTCACAGTCACTAAGAACTCAAACAAATGTTACTGTTATATTACCGACAATTAGCTTTGAGGACAGCATGGAGGGGCTTCTTGAGGATTATGTTCCTGGGATGAAATATCAGGTTATGTATCTTCTGCATGGAGGAAGCGGTGATGATAGTGATTATGTAAACTTTACTAATATTGTGCGTTATGCAGACAAGAATAAACTTGCGGTTGTCATGCCAAGTGTTAACAATTCGTGCTATACAGATTATGAAGATGGAACAAAATACTTTACTTATGTTGCTGAAGAATTGCCTAAAGTATGCGAGACAATGTTTCCAATATCCAATAAAAGAGAGGATACCTTCATTGCTGGTTTATCTATGGGTTCACACGGCGCAATGAAGGTGGCAGTGAATTATCCTGAACGCTTTGCAGCAGTTTTGTTAATGTCAGGAGCTTCTTATCGACCTGGAGTACCAAGTATGGTAAAAACCGCTAACGGGAAATTTGATTTCGGAAACATAATAAAAAGTCCCGATAGCGGGGGTATTGATGAGAAAATTAATGATCCGGAATATATCAAAGGTACGGTCAATGATGTATATACGGTAGCAAAAACTAATAGTGAACAAAGGAAAAAACTACCAAAAGTATTTTTTCGTGTAGGTGATTGTGATCATGCACTCTATCGCGCTATGCTGGCTGAAAAAGATCTAAGGGAATGGGGATATGAAACTAAGTTCGAGGTTGTTCCGGGAATGGGACATGTATGGGATTTGTGGGATGAAACTCTTAGGATTGCAATTCAAGACTGGCTGCCAATTCGACATAAGATAATTTATCCTAAAGATATTGATTAACAAGTCTGAAAAAGTTGGATTTTATATTATATAAAAAACGGGATGTGACTTTTGTCCCTGTAGGGGTGATATTATTATGGGAATATTAAGATTCAGTTATCGTTCGGAAATTCTTAGCTTGACCACAAACATTACAATATGTTATCCGACGCAGTATTTAACAACTGGAATGGGTTTTATTGATCCATTATTGCAATCAGATGTAAAAAAACCTTATATGCAAGGTATGAAATTTCAAACTGTATATTTGTTGCATGGCGGAGGAGAAGATGATACTGTACCGTATCGGTATACCAAATTGGAACAATATGCTGAAGAGAATATGGTTATGCTTGTGTCTCCGTCGGTAAACGATAGTTTTTATATGAATACTCGTTATGGATTCAAGTATTTTGATTACTTAACAGAAGAACTTCCACTTGTGGTAAAGTCGTTGTTTGCTGCTGCTGAGGGGAGGGAAAATACTTTTGTTGTCGGTTTGGCTATGGGTGGAAATGGAGCACTGGGCTTGGGTCTGATGCGGCCTGACCTGTATTCGGCAGTAGTAGATTTGTCAGGCGGGATTGGCGTTACACTTGATAGAGAAGAATATGTGAAAAGTCTAAATTTAAAATTTACACGTGTTCGTGATACATTGTATGGGGAAGAGGAATTTATGGGCTCAGGGCATGATTTGCGCTGGTTTGCCGAAAAAAATATTGCTGAGGGTAAGGTGGTTCCCAAATTTTTTATAGGTGTGGGCGAAAAAGAATTTATTCATGATCGGGTTTATGCTGATTACCGAATTATGAAAGAATTGGGATATGATGTTACTTTTGAGGAAGCAAAAGGGTTAAAGCATGACTATAATATGTGGGATCCTTACTTGAAGAAAGCTTTATGTACATGGCTGCCTCTTAAGCGTACACCAATTTATAAGGAGTAGGATACGAATGATTGAAATGGATAAAAAAAATTCGGTATCCGAAGAAAATCAGACTATTTGGAATCGGGCATTTATCAGCATCTTTATAGTAAATATTATTATCAACATGGGACAGTTTATGATGAATACGCTAGTGCCAAAGCTAGTGGAGCATCTAGGCGCAACCACTACGGTTGTAGGTTTTGTGTCTGGTATGTTTGCAATAACAGCACTAGGTATTCGTCCGGTTGTAGGACCTGCTTCCGCCTATTTTAAGAAAAATCGATTGTTGGCGACAACGACGGGTATAATTCTTTTAGCATTTATTTGTTATGGATTTGCAGAAAGTATCCCAATGGTAATTGCAGGACGATTGTTACATGGCTTTGGTATGGGTTTTTTAGCACCAATATGTTTGGCACTAGCTAGTGATACGTTGCCAAGTAATAAAATGGCTTCGGGAATAGGAGTTTTTTCCCTTGGACAAGCATTTACAACAGCAATTGGTCCGACAATTGGTATGGGACTAGTAGGTGCTGTTGGTTATAAAGTTACATTTTTCATTGGTTCTGCTTTGATGGCGGTAGCTCTTGTATTGTCATTACAATTGAAAACGGAAGTACCAAAAAGAACTGAACGGTTTCGTATATCTTTTAAGAATATGATTGCAGTTGAAGTTATTGTTCCTACAGTTATGATGTTTTTCCTTGGAGGCGCCTATTCCTGCATTAATTTTTTTGTAGTAATTTATGGTGAAGCCTGTGGTGTTAAAGAAATGGGTATGTTTTTTACTGCATATGCTATATCGTTATTAATTTCTCGTCCTATTAGCGGTAAAATTGCAGACAAGTATGGATTAGACAAAGTACTTATTCCAGGTATGTTTATATTTGCAGTATCTTTTGTTCTTATTAGTTATGCCCGTACGCTTCCGATGTTTTTAATTGCAGGTGCTGTTTCTGCTTTTGGTTATGGAATTTGTCAGCCTTCTATTCAAACACTATGTATGACTTTGGTTCCAAAAGAAAAGCGTGGTGTAGCAGGTAATACAAATTACATAGGGATTGATATTGGATATTTAATAACACCTGTGATTGCAGGAGCGATTGTAACATTTGTGAAAAGCTATGGTTATACTCAAATTCAGGGTTATGCGACAATGTATAGAGTGATGACCATTCCAATTTTTATAGCACTTGCCATTTTTGTCTTTAAAGGAAAAAATTTGCATAAATCCACTAATAATATAGCGGATGTTAAAACAAATGTCAATGAGCATAGCTACCTCAATTAAATAATTTTTTTAAATGCTTATAAAAATACCACAATGAAGAAATATAAGAAAAGAATTGTATTATGCTTATGGCTTGTAAAAGAAATGGTTGGTAGCTAAAGTAGTGCAACGCCTAGTTGGTAAATAATAATGTAACACTTGCCGTTTAATTTAAGTAATGCCTAAATATCTAGGGGAAAGGAAAATTACATGTATGAGTAAAAAGATAATAGGTTTAAAACAATATATTCCTCTATATTTGATGATGATTCCATGCACAGTTTACCTTATTATTAATAACTATATTCCGATGATTGGAATCATCGCTGCCTTTAAAAAATTTCGGGTATCAGAGGGTCTGCTTGGGAGTCCATGGGTAGGGTTACAAAATTTTGAATATCTATTTTCTACAAATGATTTGAGTATTATTCTTAGGAATACTTTTCTATACAATATTGTATTTATTATAGTTAACACCGTGATTGGTATTTTACTTGCAATCTTGATTTCTGATATTGTTTCGGTACGGTTGAAAAAGTTGTATCAAAGTTCAATATTATTACCGTTTACCTTGTCTATGGTAATAGTAAGCTACATTGTATTTGCTTTTCTAAGTCAGCAGAATGGAATGCTTAATAATACAATATTCAAGAGTAATCCTGTTCAGTGGTACAATGACTCAACCTGGTGGCCGTTTATACTGGTTTTTGTAAATAGCTGGAAAACTATAGGGTATGGCACATTGATTTATATCGCGGGAATAGCAGCTATTGATAAGTCTTTATATGAGGCATCTGCGATTGATGGTGCGGGTAAATGGAAACAAATCACTAATGTTACGCTTCCTTCGCTGGTTCCTTCCATTATAACTTTATTCCTTTAAGTATCAGCAGAATACTTTACTCGGATTTTGGACTTTTTTATCTGATACCTATGAACTCTGGAACCTTGTATGATGTGACGAGTACAATCGATACTTATGTTTACCGTGCATTAATGGCCCCTGGTGGTATTGGTCGTTCTGCTGCGACAGGTCTGCTTCAGGCTGTCGTTGGACTAATTATGATTCTGCTGTCAAATGCACTTGTTCGTAGATTCAGCAAAAATGATGCTATTTTCTAGCAACAATATAAGTAAGAAATTAGTGCATGAATTTATACAATTACATGGTTTAGTTAGGGTTTTAACGCAATAATCAACTGTATAAACTGATTTATTAATTATTAGGTTGATTATTTTCTGAAAAAACCATAAAAGGAGGATAAGAAAATATAATGAAAGATAATATAATATATAAAGTCATTAGCAATGTTTTTCTTATGCTAGTTACACTAGTAATGATTTTGCCCATATTGTTGATTTTTTTATCATCTATAACAGATGAGAATACTCTTGTTGCTAATGGCTATTCTTTTTTTCCCGAGAAATTCAGCCTTGGTGCATATGAATACATTATGACGAACAGCGCAACTATTTTTCAAGCTTATGGAATTACTGTTTTTGTAACTATATTTGGTACAATTTTAGGGCTTACTATAACTGCAATGATGAGTTATGCCCTTTCGTTCAAGGATTTGCCGGGTAAGAGGGTGTTCAATTTCTTTGTCATTCTCACAATGATGTTCAATGGTGGACTTGTTCCTTCTTACATAGTTTGGACGAGCCTGGGAATTTCAAATACGATTTTCGCCTATATATTTCCTTTTTTATTGACAAACGCATTTAATATTGTACTTTTAAGGACTTCTTTTGCACAAACCATTCCTGTTGAGATTTATGAATCAGCTAAGATTGATGGTGCAGGGTACTTCAGAATCTTTTGGAAGATTACGCTGCCTCTTGGAAAACCAATTATGGTTACAATTGGACTTTTTTCCTTCCTACTTTATTGGAATGACTGGCAAAATGGCTTGTACTTTATAACTGATACGGATTTGCTTAGTATTCAAGTACTTTTAAATAAAATGATGCAGAATATAAATGCTGTTATTTCCAGCTCGGGCAGCAGTGTGAGCATGCGTTTGGTTGAAATGCCTCAAGTGTCAATACGTATGGCAATAGCATTTGTGGCAATCCTACCGATTTTGCTTATATATCCTTTTTTACAGAAGTTCTTCGAAAAGGGAATCATGGTAGGAGCGGTTAAAGGTTAATAGGGCGAGGCTAGATGTATTACGACAAGATTATATTATAAATTAGGTTAGTTTGAAAACTCGAAAAAAAGGTTTATGCGAACATTGTACATTTTGAGTCACTACTGATAGTTTCAGCAAATTATGTGCCCAAATTGGGTTGGGAGGTTAATATGAAAAGTAAAATTGTTATTCAAGCAGGAGCTCCTAATGACGCTAACAGAGATTATCTTCCAGAAGCGATTAAGGGTTCGGATATGGTGGTAAATGAGAATGGAAATAACTCTCAGGTTTATCCTAAAAGGTTGGTAGAATATACCGACACTGTTTTGAATGGTATTACAGATACTTGGTATGAATATGTTCCTGCTAGCTATGATGCAAGTAAAAAAGTGCCTTTAGTTATTTCTATGCATGGTGGCATGATGACTGGATGGGGACAGGCCATTTATACTTCGTGGACGCTGATTGCTGACAGAGAAGGATTTATAGTTCTTTTTCCAAGTGCTGGAAAACGTAGATTTTGGGTTGTTGAATACGAAAAGGATACTATTGGTGAAGCATCTGAACCACGTCCAGATGGTATTTATTTGAATGTTCCACCACAAAATCCAGATGATAATCACGATATGAATTTAGTACTCAAGTTGATTGAACGAATGAAGCAGAAATACAGTATTGATGAGGGCAGAATTTTCATGCAGGGTATGTCAATGGGAAATTTGATGACATCTCAGTTTGCGAGATATCATGGCAAGGTGTTGGCTGGAGCAGCAGGTGCTGGCGGTCCGTCAAGTCTTGGAGTTATTTTTGATGAAAATGATAATGTTATTAATCGTGCAGGGCCACTGACTGTCTGGCAATCTCGTTGTGAGCATGATCAGGTACCTCCGCATTTTAAGGGTGATACTGACAGTGTGGTTAAAAAGAACCGTAACTACTGGAAGATAATTAACGGATGTGAAACTTTGCCCGAAATTAAAATTCTAGGAGAAAGTAATTTCGCATTTTATAAAGGAAAACACGCAGATGTTGTTTTTCGTGACATATATAACAGAGATCATGGTCAAACCTTTGATGATGCAGAGCTTGTTTGGGACTATTTATTCTCTGGTGCAAGGCGTGATAAAGATGGGAAAATTGTACACACCGAAACTATTTCAAAGAGAAAGGGAGATGAATATGCTATTGCGTTAGCACTAGGCAGTTCAAAGGCATATGTTAACAACAAGTTGGTTGAATTGACTGGAACGGTGTTTAAGCACCAAAAACTTAAGTATCATGGACTAAACGGCGATGCAATTGTAAGGGGAGAGTACTTTATGGTTCCAGTTTCATTTGTTGCAAAAGTTTTCGGGGCTGAGTTGAGGGCTTCTGAGGATGGAAGTTCTGCAGAACTAATACTGAAAGACAAGCGTATGTTGCAATTTGCACGGGGCATCATTGGATGTGTGGTGGATAATAAGGTTTGTTCCATGCTGTGTGAAGCGGTTTTAAAAGACGGTGAGCTTTATGTTCCAATTGAGTGGATATGTCAGTATCTCTTTAATAATCATGTTTCTAGGTGTGAGAATGCGCTTTACATTACAGACCATTATTCTGAACTTTCTTTAAATATGGCGCGTATCATATGTGATGAAATACTGAACTGATTTAGTTAATTCCATTTAAACACTAATTAGGCTTGGAATAATTTGCGTTACCATAATTAAATAGCAGATAAATGACTTGTAAATATAACATGTACAATTAAGTGGATTCTAGAAAGCTGATACAAGGAGAAGGATTATGAAAAAGATAACAAATCAAGTTATGCTGATCACATATGCAGATAGTATGGGTGGCAATTTACGAGAATTATATGAAATACTGGATGAATATTTTGAGGGAGTAGTAGGAGGTGTACATATTCTTCCTTTTTATCCTTCATCAGGAGATAGAGGCTTTGCGGTGATTAACTATGATAGTGTAGATTCTGCTTTTGGCAATTGGGAGGATATAAGAAAATTTTCTGAAAAGTACTATCTGATGGCAGATTTTATGATTAACCATGTGTCCATACGCAGTGAGGAGTTTTTGGACTACATGAAAAACGGTGATGATTCAATATATCGAGATATGTTTATCCATTGGGATAAATTCTGGTCAAGCGGTGAGCCTAGTGAGAAAGAAATGGAGGCTCTTTATCGTCGCAAGTTGCACGGACCTTATAAAGAATTTACACGTGAAGATGGCAAGGTTGTAAAGATATGGAATACGTTCTTTGAGGAGCAGGTAGACATTGATCCTTGGGCTACGGTTACACAAGAATATTATGAACGAAATCTTGGACGTTTAGCTGAGTATGTACCTCTTATTCGTTTTGATGCTTTTGCCTATGCTTCAAAAAGGCCAGGAACAAGTTGTTTTTTTGTTGAACCTGAAGTTTGGGAGGTGTTGGACATAGGTATGAAACCTCTCAGACGCAAAAATGTCGAAATGTTACCTGAAATACATGAAAATTATAAAATTCAATTAAAAATGGCTGATAAAGGACATTGGGTTTATGATTTTGCTCTTCCCATGCTGCTTTTACATGGTTTGATGACAGGGAGAACCGATCGTTTGATTAATTGGCTGAAAATTTGTCCTAGAAAACAGTTCACCACTTTGGATACCCATGATGGCATCGGTGTTGTAGATGTAGCAGGGTTATTGGAAGATGATGAAATTGATCTTGTTAGAGAGCGCGTCAACCGCAAAACAGAAGAGAGTCAAAAATATATCAATATACCTGCGGGCTTTGTAAAAATGTCAGGTGCTAAAGCAAAGCAGTACCAACTGATGTGTACCTATTATTCAGCTCTTGATGAGAATGATGCTGCATATCTTCTTGCTCGAATTGTACAGCTGTATGCTCCTGGTATTCCTCAAGTCTACTATGTTGGCTTGCTCGCTGGCGAGAATGACATAGATGCAGTTAAAAACATTGGCGAAGCTCGGAGCATTAACCGCCATAATTATACTAAAGAAGAAATCACTGAATGTATAAAGTCTTCTCTGGTTCAGCGAATGTTTGAAATTATGCGTTTTAGAAACACCTATCCGGCATTTGATGGTGAGATTATGATTAATGATCAAACAGAAAATGGGGTTTTAGTGGTTACATGGCAAAAAGACAAGTACTGTACAACGTTATATGCTGATTTTAGAACTAAAGAATATTGTATAAATTATAGAAATGATGCTGGTGAGGATCAAACATTGTTCCATTCATAAATATGTCCATGTCCCACATTCTACACAAAACTAAATGACAGAAATGACATGGACTCGGCACCTCATCTAACTGTACTAGTCATTTCTTTCAACCTTTATACTATTAGCATGTGTTTTAATTCAACATAATGATTGTAAGTTTTTATTAGCTTATAGTATAATCACAATAAATGGGAAAATGAATTTACTATTGTATTATACTTTTGGAGTTGTGTATATGAAGCATAAAAATGAAGTGAATGCAAAAAAAATAGCAGAATTGACAGGGGTATCATTAAGTACTGTTTCTATAGTATTGAATAATAGAGGCGATGAATTTAGAATCTCTGCTAAAACATCCGAAAAGGTTTTAGAGACAGCTAATAGACTTGGGTATCATCCTGTAAAAAGGGAAAAACATAAGACAAAAAAATCGAATAAGTCATTGATATGTATATTTTTGCCTAATGATTTGGACGCAAGTCCCATAGGTCAATTTCTTGAAAATGTTATTAAATACTTACATGATCAGAAATTACAATATGAAATAATTTTATTTCCATATGAATCAGGAAAACTTAAGGAAAAAGCAGCGTGGATTAGCAAAGAATTTATTTTAGGCGCTGTTTTAATGGCCCTTACCGAAGACGATATAAAATTTATCGAAAACAGTAGTTTCAATGTTCCTGTGGTTTTATACAACCGTACCGCAAAAGGTTACTGTTCTGTGCTCAATGATGATTACTCTTTGGGAAGCAAGGCTATGAATCATTTTATTAAGCGTGGGCACACTCGATTTGCTATTATATCACCAGGCTATTCAAGTAGGGCGCTTAGTCTTAGAGGTGTAGGCTATATGGACAGATTTAGAAGCCAAAATTTCAATCCCGATGTTGAGGCATTTATACATCCTACTATTTTTAATGAAGCTAATGATATGGGTGGATATGAAGCAATGCAGCATTTAATAAAATCAGAAAAAATGCCAACAGCAATTTTTGTTCTGGCAGACAATATGGTGAGCGGAGTTGTGCGCTGTATTAAAGATTATGGATTAGAGGTTCCAAGAGATATTGAAATCATATCTTATGGAAATAAAGCTATCAATTACATTATTAAGCCTAGTATTACAAGTTTTGCTCCTCCACTTGAGCAAATGAGTTGCAACTGCATTAAAATTTTACACAGTGCTATTGTCAGTGGAACTTTGGTGGATAGTGTCAAACTTAGCTTTGAGGCTGAATGTATTTTTCGAGAGAGTTGTCCAGAATAAAGTATCAAGGTTCATTCCTATATTAAAGATGCGATAATAAAATGCAATAATAGACGGAGGAATTTATATGAAACGAGTTGAACATATATTACCGGAATTAAGAAAGTTAATGGAAGGTTTTCCGATTGTTGATTTACGGAATCCTGAGATTCCAGAGGATTTTGAGATTCCACATATTGAAAAGTCACCGCTTGTAAAGACTGTCGTTCTTAGTATTCCAGGCCCAGAGTCCGAACTCAAGGTTAAAATATATGAACCTGCAAACAGAACGGGAAATAGGTTGCCAGCGTTGCTATGGATTCATGGCGGTGGTTATGTACTGGGAGATCCGGATATAGATGATGGTTTGTGTGAGCAGTTTGTACTTGAAGCTAATTGCGTCACTGTATCAATTGATTATCGTTTGGCACCGCAGAACCCATATCCAGCTGCTATTGAAGATTGTTATGCAGGACTAAAGTGGATGGTGACTCAGGCTGATGATTTAAATATTGATATTTCAAGAATTGCAGTTGCAGGTGCAAGTGCAGGTGGAGGACTAACAGCTGCTTTATCTCTTCTTGCTCGTGATAGGGGAGAACTGAAAATTGCATTTCAAATGCCATTGTATCCAATGATTGATGATCGTAATATTACACCTTCAAGTTATGAGATAAATAAAGAAAATTTTCCAAAGTTATGGAATCGTGAACAAAACAGATTAGCTTGGAGCATGTACCTTGGAGACACTGCGGCTGACGAGGTAACACCTTATGCTGCACCTGCTAGAGCTAGAGACTTGACAGGACTGCCACCCACATATACCTGTATAGGTGTATTGGATCTTTTCAGAGATGAGACTATAGAATATGTTACACGATTAGCACAGGCAGATGTGCCTGTAGAATTCCATCTCTATCCCGGCTGCTATCATGGTTTCGAAACGATATTTAAAGATACTGAAATCAGTAGACAGGCTAGGAATGAATACATTAAAGCGTTAGCTCATGCTTTAAAATAATTAATTACGATTTGGGTGATAAGTAATATTCAATAAAAGAAAATGATGGAGTTATAGTTATGGGGATTAAAGTATAGGCTTTCCTTTAATGATAATTATTTATTACCAGCATTGAACTCTGATATATTGAGATCACAAGACTGTGTAAGCAAAATAGTAGTAAGCATAAATATATATAAGTGGAATACTATTTATTATATAATAGGTTTTAAAAGACAGATAATATCGGTAAATTCCGATATTATCTGTCATATGTACTTTCGGGGATAATAAAAGTATGATAGTTAGTATAAGGAGGAAAAACAATGAAATCCTACATAACACATGTAGCACTTTACGTCAAAGATATTGAAAGAGCCAGAGCATTTTATGTGAAATATTTTGATGGAAAAAGTAATGATAAATATATAAATTCAAAAGGCTTTCAGAGCTATTTCATTACATTTTCTTCAGGTGCTAGAATGGAAATAATGGCACATAATGAATTAGTGCTTCGTGAAAATATGGATAAGGTTAACGGATGGAGTCATATAGCCTTTTCTGTGGGAAGTGAAGAAAATGTTCGTATACTGACAGAGAAAATTGTAGCCGATGGTTATGAATTATTAAGTCCAGTGAGACGTACAGGAGATGGCTACTATGAAAGCTGTGTTTCAGACCCAGAAGGCAACCGTGTTGAGATAACAGTGTGACTAATCAAAATACCATACAGCAATTGTTCATTCTGCTGAAGCTAGAGATTTTAAGCTGTGAATGAAAGCAATCTCCATTCTGCGCATCATCTGTAATTACGTATTCTCCATCACAATTAAATATAATTCCACCATTTCTTGTTGCGACTGAATCCTTGCTTAACTGCATTCCAGCCATATTTCAATACCTATATTTAGTCTTCCACAATTAATATAGAGTAATTTAAAGTTTCAATGGGGTTATCAGCTTCAGTTACAGGAGGATAATTGACCCTTGTTTGCAATTATACTTTACTGCTCTCTTTGAAGCTGATGGTTATTTAAAATATAATCTTCTTTAGATTTAAGTTCCTTTTAAATAGATTTTGAGCTTTGTCGGTAATGAGCAAAGCGTCTGTTATATACCTTTCTATTAGCCAAGCTGTCACTATATTCAAAATATCGCATAAAAAATTTGAAAGCTCTTGGTAATAATTATTGGTCATAATTATTAGAAGCAGTCATTTTATTGCCGGCGATTTTTAGTAATTTTGACATGGCAGGAATACCATTAAATTTCAGTACTTTTATAATGTAAATACAAAAGGGAAATAATGGAAAATTGAAGCGCTTTTGTGATAGACTTATTACACACTCGAAATTATAATGTGTACAAACATGGTGCATTTTCGAACAACAAAATGTACAAGTGTATTTTACGGTTTACAGGTGGTTGGAGCTGTATATAAAGACAGCGTAGTTCAGACTCCAAAACCAACTTTGTGCAAACATGGTGGATTTTCAAGTGCTAAAGTCTACAAGTGACTTTTTGACAGTATAGACATAAAGCGCAAACATGGGTATGCTCAAATGGAAGTGGGAGGTTAGTAACTCGAAAACCAACTTTCTGCTAACATAGTGCATTTTCGAGACACAAAATTACAAGTGGTTTTTGTAGGTGTAGTAGAGATTTCTCATAAAGCTTTACAAAATTTGTGTGCCTAAATAGGACGTGGAGGGTAAGATGCTGATAACTTTAGCTATTTTAGGAGTATATGCATTTATAGCAGTGTATGGGCTTGCATATACAAAGGATACAATTCATTTTTTTAACAAAGATTATACAACTGTTTTAAAAGGGTTATGTTGCATAATTGTAATTCTAGTTCATATCCCTTATGAACACGGAAATGTTGTTCAAAATGCTGCGGGTAGCTTTGGATACATATGCGTGACTTTATTTTTTATGTTTTCTGCATATGGATTAACATGGAGTGTAAAGAATAAAGAGGGATATCTGAATAATTTTTTTCGCAAACGAGTTTTAGCGCTATTAACACCTTTTATAATTATATGTTTATTAAAATCGATATGTGGTTTTAAAGCTTTTCATGGTGGAACAAATTTTGTATTTATAATACTTATGTTTTATATTATATTTTATTTATCCCACAAATATATTAGCAAAAAGTACAGAGATATAATAATATGTGCATTTGTTATTTTATATAGTTTAGTAGGTCAAATAGCAAATGATTTCTTTGGATTTGAGAATATTATTTTAAAATGGCAAACTGAGTCCTTGGGCTTTATGTATGGAATAATTTTTGCAAATATAATAGTGCAATTCAAAAAAAAGGCTCAAAAGCACTACGCTGTAAATATTGGAGTATTAGCAGTAGTATCTGGAACCTTGGGGATTTTATATTTGAAATATAAATATGTCCTTTTTACTGGAGATTATATTTTAAGAATAATTCTGGGTGTTTTTCTAATTATGTTATTGTTTACAGTTACAATTCATTTTAGAATGGGCAACGTATTTACTAAATATTTGGGAAAAATTTCATATGAAGTATTCTTATTGCATGGGTTTGTAATGAATGTGTTTAATGTTCTGAACCTCAGAGTATCGTCAGGTATGTATATTTTAGTGGTTATCGTTGGAACATTAGTTATGGCAACAGTGCTAAATAAAATAGACACACTAATAATCCAAAGGATAACTGATACAACAAAACCATTTTTGCTAAGACAATCTAAGGTAAGTAAAATTGATACTTGAATTAGCACATAGCAGCATTTAATTGATTTTAAGAAAAAGAATATATGTCGAATAAGACAATGTTAATAGGTAATTTGGGTAATTTATTGGATGCAGTCATAAAAATTTGGCTGCATTTTTTATTATATTGTAGAAAAATACAAATTATCTTGGTATAATATAACATATTAAATAAAAATAGTAAATGCAGAATCCTGTAATTTATTAATTAGAAATAATGAGGTATAAAGTATGTATATTTTCTTGATATATAGTTGCATATATTAATAATAACATATCACTGAGTTTAGCTATCAGAGAAAGGAAAGTAAATGGGTTTTCTGACTTTGAAAGGAAATTTACGTAAGGATTATCTTCAGACAAAATATGAGTATTATTCTAAATTTAACCTATGGGTTTTATTTTGTGGGGTCTTTGCAGACGTGCTTAGCCTTATTTCAGACGGAGTAGTTATTGGAGCTTTTCCCTATGAGACTTTATTCAATAGACTGTGGGTACTTCTTCCTCTAGGGGTTTTTTTGCTGATAGCCAGAAAGCAAACTAACTATATAGTCATGTTCTGGGTATCATATGGATTACTTTATTTGCTTGTTATCAATAATATATGGCTACTAACAATCCTGCCAGACATATCTCATGCTGGGGAAGGCTATATAGAATGGACACTGGCGTTCTTTTTAGTTTCATATGCTACACCTTTTTTGGGTAGCGTAATTGCTTGCTGTGGATTGCCTTTACTTATCTACCTTTCAAGTTTTTTTATTGAATATGTAGATTTTAATGGATTTATGGCATTGATGCTTCCATTGATTACTGTGTGCATTGTGGCAAACTATGCCATGAACTTAGTCTATTATGACCATTATGAAACTAAGAAGAAATTAGAGAAAGCAAGTGAATGTGACCCACTTACAGGCCTATATAATAGAAATAAAATGAAGAGTATAACCTCACAAGATGGAAATTTTCTTGCAACAAAAGGTGTTAGTGGCATCTGCTGCCTTTTGATAGATATTGATTATTTTAAACGAGTTAATGATGAATTTGGGCACGAGGCTGGAGACGTATTGCTTAGACAGGTATCAGAAATATTGAGTTCATGTGTTAGGGATAGCGATATCGTAATACGTTGGGGAGGAGAAGAGTTTTTTGTACTGCTATATGAATGTGATAAGCAGCAGGCAGAATTTGTTGCCGAAAGAATTAGAGAATCAGTGGAAAACTTAGCTAGCATAACAGTATCTATAGGTGTGGCTGTACATAACGGGAAAAGTTGGGAAGAATCGGTGAATCATGCTGATTTGGCCCTCTATAGAGCAAAAGATAGAGGCAGAAATAAAGTGGTTATATTTAGTGAGAGAGAATTTTCTGAAAGTGAAATTATACATTAATTTGCACAAATTTGAACAAATAGATATAATTCTTTTATAAGTTTATTTTAGTCAAAACGAATATTGTTAGCTAAATATGAGTTAATTATATTATGCATTTTTTGTAGCTATTATATGGAATAGTAGGAGGACCTATAATGAATATAACAAAGCGGCTTAATGTTGTGCCATTTCACAATGACTATGCTCATTGTCTTGATGAGTGTATGATTTCTGTGGCAAACTATTACAGACGTAATTTTATCCTTATGTATTCTCAAGCATGGGGATTTTCATTTGTCGAGAATTTTTATCAAAGTAACAATACTGGATATTCGCTAGATACAGATAGAGGAGCTATATATGAGCTTTTATGTTTATATCACGGGGTTCAGGTAACATTTGTTAATAAACCAGAAGCAGTACAAGTAAAGAATATCATTATTAATGAATTAAATAATAACAAGCCCGTAGGTGTTTCTATGGATACATATAACTATTC
Source organism: Bacillota bacterium (assembly GCA_023416275.1). Taxonomy (GTDB): domain Bacteria; phylum Bacillota; class Clostridia; order Acetivibrionales; family DSM-1351; genus Ruminiclostridium. Next base: position 17,159 of record JAEZIB010000064.1, read on the forward strand.
TTGGGATCCAAATAAAAATCAACATGGAAAGCATTGGTTTCTTATAACAGGAGTAGATACTCAAAAAGAATTGTTTTACTGTACAGACCCATTTTTTCAAAAAAGGGACGCAATCCTTGATTTTAAAGATTTTATTGATGGGTATTTAGGGATTCATTTTACTTTTAATTTAGTTAAGGAAGAAATAGCAGAGTATAGCTGGAAAGACATAATTAACAACACTATAGATAAAATATCAGGAAGAGATCAGAAGGGAACAAATATTTTTGAAAATATGTTAAAGTACGCGGATTATGTAGAGAAAAATACTTGTTTGAGTAATGAAACTAGTGGGAATGTCAGGATTGTTGATATGCCGGTTTATGTTGGCTTGCAAGCTATTAGTAGAGGTCGAAAGCAATATGCATTATTTTTAGAGGACATAGCGGCTAAATACCATATTAGGGAATTATATAAAATTGCTGATAAATTAAAGCATGCCAGCACAAAATGGGATGCTGTTAGGGGAATTATGGTAAAGGGTATAGTAGCATCTAACGAATCAATAATTAAGGGAAAGCTTCCGCCCAAAATCCGGGAAATTGCAAATTTTGAAAAAGATACATTCAATTTGATGACGAATATTGTAATGGATTCACTTAGCTCAGATAATCAAGTAATAACTGATATGGATAAAAAATCACTGCGGATTGAAAATATTGATATTTCAAATGACTACATATATCTGAATTTGGATAAGTATTTTAATAATAATGGTTTTGGAAGCATACTAAACAAGGAAACTAAAGCAAACTTAAATGGTACTGGCTTATTTTTTGTTGCAGAAGATATTCCGACAGAAGAGATTTGGCATATAGAAGATATGAGATTTAAGTTTCCAAGGTGCCTAGCGGGAACAAATGACAATATTGCATGCTCTGAGCAGTTTATTGAAGTGCCAAATGTTAAGGGCAATACATTAATGATACTTGCAACAGCAGATTTCGGCAGTTTTAATGATTTGATAACAGTAAAATATATGGATGGGAGCAATGAACAAATATCTATTAGTTGCACAGAGTTAATATTTGAGCCTATGTATGGAGAGTGTGTTGCATGGGAGGGAAGAGCCTGTGAACGGAATGAAAATGCAGTACATATCCATAATTCTGCAGTAAAAATATTTGCGAAGAATTATAGACTTAAAAAACCCGGAATAATCTCTGGGATTGAGCTTCCATATTTACCTAATATACATATATTTTCTATGACGCTTTTGTAGCACTCTTGTATGTAAATTATCATGTCTTAAAAAACGGCTTATTACCTCGTATGAAGGCATAAGCCGTTTTAAATAAATTGCTATTTTACATTAATTTTATAAACAATATCATCTATGAAGTGGCTTTGAGTAAACACAATTTCATATTGTCCAGGTTTAATTGCTTTAAATGTGTATATTCTTGAATATAGCATATCTATAATGTGTGGGTAAGGATTATAGACTTCTTCTGAAACTAATAAAACAGAATTATCTAAAATTCTGAAATTTGAAGTAAAACCTGCTATACCACCTTCTTGCATAGATATACTAAAAAGTTCATTAGTTTTAACATTTAAAAATCTCTCATTAAGGCTATTAACATTAATAGTACATTCAACAGTTTTAATAGGTGCTATACCTGCTTCCCAAGAACGTTTGTATTCAAAGGTAAGTGTATATGTTCCAGGCTTTAGTGCCTCAAAGGACCATATTTTTTGTATAGGCGCTCCGACTAATTCACGGCTGGTATAATGTAAGTATTCTTCAGATATTAAATCTAAAGCAGAAATGTCAGACATAGTATAGAACCATTGATAACCTGTAGAGCCGTTTTCTTCTAAGGATATTTCAAAAGTTTTGTTTTGCTCTACATTAATAACGCTACCAGTTTCAGTATCTACAAAGGTATCTGCTACAGGGAATCTATTTATACTCATAAGTAGAAATTGCTTCATTATTGATAAATCTAATGCATTTAACGCATTGTCACCGTTTACATCTGCAGCCTTTTTAACTGTGCCAGGATTGTCCAACAGTAGCGATTTCATAAGTGCATAGTCTAAAGAATTAACGCTGAAATCACTATTTAAGTCACCGTAAAAAGTAGAAATTTGAATGGCATCATCAGCAGTACCTTCATTTATGGATGCTTCTGCATTTACATTTCCAACTGGAACCGCTATAAGCGAAAGCATTAAAATAGCCAATGGAACAGCTGTACGCTTTTTAATAAAATATGATACTGCTTCTTTTAATTTCTTTGTCTGATTTATTAATAAAAATGTTCTTTTCATGTTACTTCCTCCCTTAATAATTTAATAAACTTGAGAAAAGATGCTAAGTAACCATAGCTAATCGAAAATACACCATGTTAATACAAGCTGTCTTCACTGCCCAAACGCTAATTATAGGTTTTGGCTGCTCGAAAATTACCATGATTGTATAAGGTTTATTTTCGAGATAAAATAAGGAATTTACTTCCATAATTATACCATGTTATAGCTTTAATGTAAAACAATATAACGAGGCAAGAAAATGTCCCCCACGTCTACAAGTGGAGGAAACTGCTTGGTTTTAGAGAATATCTCCCGTCTCATTGAAACACGCTGATGTAATGAAATTTTTCTAAAATCGAAAAATTTCATTTTGAATCTAGCGTTATAATAAGGTTGAGAATACACTAGAACAAGAATAAATTTTGTGTTAGGATTAATTGAAGTAGAGGATATTTTTCTATAGATAAAATAGAAGTCAAAAAAGATTTACCAAATAGAATAATTAAGTTGGAAAGATAAGGTTAACTATATGGCAACACTTTTACTAATTATCATTTATATTGCTTTTATTAGTCTGGGATTACCAGATTCAATGTTAGGGGCTGCATGGCCGACAATGCGTATTGATTTAGCTATGCCAATGGCTGGGGCGGGTTTAATATCCATGATTATATCAGGAGGAACTATCGTCTCTAGCATATTTAGTGGAAAACTGATAAATAAACTGGGTACTGCTAAGCTTGTTATTATAAGTGTTTTTATGACAGCTATTGCGTTATTTGGATTTGCATTTAATAAAAATTACTTTTGGTTTTGTATAATGGGTATTCCGTTAGGACTTGGAGCAGGTTCGGTTGATTCTGCCCTGAACAATTTTGTAGCTTTACATTATTCAGCAAGGCATATGAGTTGGCTTCACTGTTTTTGGGGAATTGGAGCAACAACTGGTCCAATAATTATGTCTGCTTCAATTGCTAGAAATGGTTTGTGGCAAAAGGGATATTTTACTGTTGCAGTCATACAAATCAGTTTAGTAGTTATTTTAGTGCTTTCACTTCCACTATGGAAGAGATTTCAGAATAACGGGGAAGAAGAAAATGCAATTCAGAATAGTGAAAAAAATGTATTCAGGTTACGTGGAATAAACTTGGCGCTGCTTAGTTTCTTTTGTTATTGTGCAGTTGAGACGACAACAGGGTTATGGGGAGCCAGCTATCTGGTAAATACAAAAGGGGTATCTGCAGATGTAGCAGCAGGTTGGATAGCTATATACTATTTTGGAATTACAATAGGAAGGTTCATAAATGGATTTGTAACATCAAAATTAAGCAATAATGCGTTGATTAGAGGTGGGCAAATTATTATTGGGCTAGGAGCATTACTTCTATTAGGATTTAATAATAGCTATATTAGCCTCATTGGGTTTATTTTGATAGGAACTGGTTGTGCTCCTATTTTTCCATCAATGCTGCATGAGACTCCAGTCAGATTTGGAAAAAATAATTCTAGCAGATTGATGGGGCTTCAAATGGCATTTGCATATATGGGAACTACTTTTATACCGCCCATTTTGGGATTACTGTTTGGTGTAATAGGAATTCGGTTCTATCCTGCGTTTGTCTTGGTATTGCTAGCAGCTATGTTTTTCAGCAACGAAAAGCTAAACAGACTTATTAAATAATAAATCAACTCAACTTTTCTCACATGAAAAGTATATCCATGCTTAAAATTATCAAAAGTTTATTATTAATTAAACAAACTTAATTTTAAGAGATTGTATAACTTTTCATTTGATTAGTTTGAACACCTACATTTAACTGGCAAAGTTTAGTAAATCAGTATAAAAGTCTCCCACAACAATTTTAACTGGCTAAAGTTGGATAAAGTGTTTGAGTGACTTGCAGGTGCGGCATAATAAAGCGTAGCACTAATTTTCCAATATATTTTCACAAGGTTTTTGTCAAAAAGGCAGCCTGGAGGCTAGATGTGGTTCTTTTGTTGTCAATTTGTTGTGTAGAAAATGACGAAAATATCTAATAAAAAATAAAATAAAACATTTTAAAACAAATATCGACAAAATATATATTACGTGCTATAATAACATTAGAAACAAATATTGCACTTTTTATTTGTAATATACACAATGATAATGGATTTGTGCAATTTTGTATTAGTATTATAGTTTTTATGTATAGTAGATGTTAAATTTGTCATGCATAAATGTGCTATCTCCCCCCAAAAAATTTTACATAGAGAGCAAATTATCAGACTTCCCCTTCTGATAATAAGCTAAAACAGAAAACCAGTTGAGAGCGTCATATCTCAGCTGGTTTTTGGTATGTTAATTAATTTTCAAGTTTGATTTATTGACCTTATAATAAAAATCGACGCCCTTGGCCGTTCCATGGTATATCGTCATTGTCTCCTTTGGTGTTTTGTTAGTCAATCTGTCCTTATTGGTTGATTTTAGGAAATAAGCTTAATAAATAAGCTTGTGGAATAAGATATAACGAGAAAAGAAAATATCCACCACTTCTATAAGATGTGGGTACCGCTATGGTTATCAGACTGAGAATATCTCCGCCTCGCTTACACGCCGCTGATGTAATGAAATTTTTCTATAATCGAAAAATTTTATTTTGAATCAAGACGTTATAATTAGGATGCTTTTCAGTTATGAAAAGTTACAAGTGTTTTGCTGCTACTTGTGTTGCCAGCTTTGAAATTTAATTATGAATTTTTTAGGAGGTTAACTTGAATAAGAGACATTTTGAAAATGAAAAGGTACAGGAAATTTATGAAACAGAATATGCAAAAGAAATTGCAAAAATGGATGCTGCAAAAGAAAGAAACAATAGCAAGTCTTTGTTGCTTGAGTTGATTTTTATATGTATTTTAGGTGTTTTAATGATATTTCTCTGGAAATCATTCTTATAGCTAAATAAACTCCCATTTTCGGGGATTGAAAAGTGGACACCCGTGAACGAAGAAAAATTCGGTTCGCACTAAATAACTTAGCGAACCGAATTTTCTTGAATTTATTTATACTATTTCAATTTGTTTTACTAATTGACAGCAGTTTAAAATATTCTGAAAGCACATTTGAAGTTCCTTGTCCAATATGAGGAAGTTATATTGGTAATTCGAACTTTTCCGGAGCTAGAGGAAGCATCAATCATTTGATTTCCTCCAAGAGCTATACCAACATGTCCATTAAATGCAATAATATCACCTTTTTTTATGCTGCTCATGCTTGTAATCTTTTTATACTTAGTGTTTTTGCTCCAACCATATGAGGTCATATAACTCTGTTTGACACCTGAATTATTTAGTACCCAGTATACAAAGCCTGAGCAATCAAAGGTAGAAGGCCCCTTAGCACCGTATACATATCGTGCCCCCAACTTTGACTTGGCAACTGATATTAATGCAGACACACTTGGGCTACCTGAGTTATCTGGATAATCTTGATTGTTTGAATTGCTTCCGGAATTATTATTTCCTGAACCACTGCTTCCACCAGAATTGCCATTATTTGAGCCGCTGCTTCCTGTAGAGCCATTCCATCTCTTGGCATCTGAAGATAAAAGCTTGCTTATAGTTTGAGCTCCAGCTTTTCCGTCCGATGAAAGACCGTTACGTTTTTGGAAGTTTAGTACCGCATCATGGGTATCGGAACCAAAATATCCTGTTACACTATTTAAATATCCAAGTTTTTTTAAGTACTTTTGTACATTGGAAACATCGTCACCACTGTCTCCGATTTTAAGTGCGTTTTCAGTAACATCACCTGATGTTAGCAACTCCTTGGTAGCTGGTCCCATATAACCATCTGCTATTAAGCCGTTACTCTCCTGCAAATTCTTAACAGCAGCAACAGTATCATTTCCGTATTTACCATCAGGTTTAGTAGTTAGATAACCAAGTTGGTACAGCTTTTCCTGGTATTTCAGTATCTCATCATTTTCATCACCTAGATAAAATGAAAGTGGAACGGCTTCAGCTGAATATAAGATTTCTCTTGTTTGAGCACCTACATTACCATCGTCATAAAGACCGTTTCTTTTTTGGAATTCTTTAACAGCTGCCTCGGTTTCGGTTCCAAAATATTGGGTTACCTTAGACAAGTAACCTAGCTCATAAAGCCTTGCTTGTATATGTTCTACATCTATTCCTTCAGCACCTATAAAAACAGTATATTCTTTTGCTTTATCTGAAAACAATAGTTCATAGGTTTTAGAATCAACTTCGCCTGTGCTTTCTAAATTATTTTTAATCTGAAATTTCTTCACAGCCCCTTGAATGGTTTCGCTATATTCCTCAGAAGGTTCATCTAATTCTATGTAATAAAGCTCCATTAGTTTTTTCTGTATGGCAGTGACAATAATATCCTTATCACCTAACTTGATAATATTACCTTTTGAAGGATCGAGAGAACTCTTTAAACCACGAGAGGTTGTTGAATTAATAGAACTATTTGTATTATTTGAAGATAAGGTTGAGTTCTTAGCTTGCATAGTATCTTGTGCAGTATATAAAGAACCTTCAGTAGAATTTTGTGAAATTGTATTACTAGTAGCGTTAATATTTGAAGCAGAATCATTTAATAATGGTGAAGATGTAGCTGCATATAGTATCGTAATTGTTAATACAGCAGCACCTGAGCACGAAATTACAATATGCTTAAGCTTCAAGGGATGTTTTGATATAAATTTTTGCAGTTTCTGAATAAAACTTTCGGTAAAACTTTTGATTTTTTTTATGTTCATAAATCTCTCCTAAATTAAGTATATTTTCAGGATAAAATTTAATAAACATAATCATAATATTCGGAATGAATCATATAGCATATGAAGCATTTGGAAAGCTATGCCAAGTCAGATTAGTAATAACAAAGAACAATGTTGCCTAAGCTGATTTAATCAACTGCCAAACTAATTCTCTATAAATATAACGAGGCAAGTAAATGTCCCACACTTCTATAAGTGGCGATTACCGCTTTGGTTTTAGGTGGTGAGAATATCTCCCGCCTCGCATAAACACCGCTGATGTAAGGAAATTTTTCTACAATCGAATAATTTCACTTTGAATCTAGTCGTTATAATCTATAGAAAAAGGTGTTAAGGGATTACTAATATGTAACTGTTTATTTAAACTTTATCCAATTTTAAAATATAAATTATTTAATTTTAATTGACATTGCAATTATATCACAGATAAGCTAAAAAGTTATTAACAAATAATTAACAATAGAAAAAATAATGTCATTATTTATCTACAAATAGGATATAAACACGAACTAAATCGAAATACACATGTTGAAATATTCAAAGTATAAGTAAAAATGTACAATATATGGAGCCTTGAATTTATGGTATAATATATAAAATTATACCTAAAGGTGGAACTAATGAAGAAAATATTATGCTTTTTTGTAGTTATAGCATTACTAATACTAATAATAGGTTGTGATGGAAATGATAATGATATAGGCAACTCCAATAAAACTGTTACAACTGCATCTGAAAGCCAAGTAAATTTATTAACAACAAAGGATCAGATAAAATCAGGCGATAGCGTATTTGAAGTAACAAATTACAAGGAACTACTAGATGCAATTGGCTCTGATAGAGAGATACAGCTACTTCCAGGGGATTATGATTCATCAAACTTTGGTATGTCAAATGCAACATTTGCAAATATATCAAACTTGACTATTATTGGTAAATCAGACTTAGCTAATAAGCATTTAGATTATTCAACCTCAAATGCAGGTCAAATTCTTAGCTTTACAAACTGTAACAACATAAAACTAGTAAATCTGAACATTAAGCGTGTGAAAGAATTAGACAATCAAGGTTATTTTAGCTCCTTCGTTAGTTTTTATGATTCCAATAAAATCATTATTGATAATTGTAAAATAGATGCATTTAATAGTGAAGCAATAGGTTTATCATTAGGTAATGTGAAAGATTTTAAATGCACAAATTCAATTATAGAGGGCAGTACAGAAGCACCAGTAGAAATAAAATTATCTGAGAGAGTTGAATTTATGGATTCAATTCTAAAAGGCGGTCCTCTGCACATCGGCGAAGAAATAGATAATACTATGAATAAAGACATTGTATTCAGAAATTGCAGTCTTATTAATGAAGAAGGCATTTGTTCTACATGGAGCAATTATGTTCCTACTTCAGAGGATTCTGGATATGAAATAGATTTTGGCACTGAGGAATGGAATGAATCAAGGCTCCTTTCTGCAATTAAGTACATTAATAACAAAAATGATTGGTATGGACTAACATATGAAGATACATATGATGGAAACGCAGAGATTTATTCTGATGGAAAATTTAATAAGCTTGCTGATAAACTTAAAAAAGTTAAAAACAACCTAGTTTTTTTAAGTATAGATTATATAAGGGATTATGAAACAGGCATTATAAAGTCAAAAACATTAAATATAAATATTCTTGAAGACAATTTGGCAAATGCAAATGTAAATTCAATGATTGAAAGAATTAGTCAGTTAAATGCAGTGAAATCAGATATTATAGAATTTTCTTGGCCTATAAATGTGGTGTACAGATCAGGTAAAGAGCCCAAAAAAATTATTGCTGCAGCTGAATTTAGTAGTAAATCCTTTAAAGAATACCTTTCAGATAGCAACAATACAAATATAGACAAGTACTCAAATGTAAAATTGGATATACATTCCTCAATATCTGCTGCCAAATTTTATAAAATAAAAGTTAAGGAAGCAGAAAGCAAGGTTGTAAAGGATATTCAAGGAACCCTGCTTTCAAAGGATTCAAAGATACAAGAAGATTATAGGCAACAGAGTAAAATACTTTTTACAAGCAAAAGTAAAGAGGGTTATTATTATGTCACAGCTTTAGAAAGCCTTGTAGCTATAGGTGATTTCATGCATTATAGTACAGATTTAATTGTTAAAACAAATGCGTTAACAGGAGATAGATTTATTGCAGAAGAAGATAAGAGCTATAGAATACTACCAGATAAAGAGCTTAAAAATAAGAGTACGTTTAGCAAAGCTATTTTTGATGGATTAAGTAAATTACCTAATAATTTAAAAAAACAAATTGAAGGCAAATATAGTAAAGATGTTTTGGTGTTTCTTGAAGATGATAATAAAAAATATGTCAGCTTTTTATTTCTTGCTGTGAATCATACGAGTGACGACTCCTTCTATTATCATAATTACTATATAGGTAAAATGGATGTAGACAGCAAAAAAATAACAGATATTACTCCAGTTAGTCTTGTGGATTTTAAAGATATTTGTAATTAATACTGCTTTATTAAACTTATATTATGACTTTTATCTGTTTTCATAAGAGACAATAAAGATGGAATCTGCATTTGACAATCTCTTGTGGACAAGAAGGACATATAATTATATGATGTTAAAGTGGCTTTATAAGTGGTCTTATTTAATGTAAGCAAAGTTGGTTTGGAGGCAAATAATAAATGAATGAAATAATGATAATAGTTAAACAAATAATAATACTAACATTACTTGGAATAACAGGTTTTGCAGCAGCTAAAAGTAATATTTTGCCTGAGGCTTCACAGAAGCATATATCTTCTCTTATTATAAAAATAACAACGCCGTTTTTAATATTTACGACGATGGGGAATTATTCCTTTACTAAGGAAACCTTAAGAAATGGTGTTTTTATATTTGTTTTTGGTATAGTTTTTATTCTTATAGGAGGGCTAATTTCGTTAGCGCCTTGCAAGTTAATGGGTATAAAAGATAAAGCAAAAAATATTTATATAGCCCAGTCAATGTTCGGAAATGTTATTTTTATGGCATACCCTCTACTTGAAGCAATGTACGGGAAAACAGGTATTTTATACGCTATATTCTATAATTTATCTAATGATGCAATATTGTGGACCTTAGGTGTTTATCTCTTTAATAAGCATAATTCTAACAACTGGAAAGAAAATCTTTCCCATCTAATTAATCCAAATACGATAGCTTTTGTAGGAGGAATAATACTCATTGCATTAAAATCTTTCTTTAGAATAGGTGAATTTACAGTATATAATACAGTATGGGACGTTTTTTATACAACATTTAATGGTTTGGGGAGAACAACGATATACATTTCAATGATTTTTATAGGGCTGCTGCTTGCAAATACTAAAATAAACGGAATAAAGGATGTTCTATCTAGAACAAGGTATCTTGTGCTATCTATGTTTAAGTTAATAATTGTTCCAGCAATAGCTATATTGTTTTTCAGATTAACCAACAATTATTTTGACAAATTTGTTAAAATAATTGTAGTGCTGCAATTGGCAATGCCGTCATCTACAGTGGTTTCAGCTCTAGCATTGCAATATGAATCGGATTATAACGCTGCCACAGAAAGCATATTTGTTTCAACTCTATTATCAATATTTACTCTGCCAATTATAGTATATCTGCTTGTGTAGTTCTTTGTCATAATTCCGAATATTTAAATCAAAGATATAAAAAATGTTCGCTTGTTCAATTGACAATACAGTTCAATATTTGATAATATTAGAGTGTAAAAAGCGAATGATTTTAAATAAATAATAAAAAATGTTCATTAATTATATTTATATATGGAGGATAATCTAATGTGTATTTCAAAGGATGCTAAAGTAGCAGTTGTTATGGGAAGTGATTCAGACCTTTCAGTAATGAAAAATTGTATTAAAATTCTAAAAGATTTTGAAATTAATTATGAAGTAATGGTTTGCTCTGCACACAGAACACCAGAAAAAGCAGCAGATTTTGCCACTAATGCACATAATAATGGTATAGATGTTATTATAGCTGCTGCTGGTAAAGCTGCTCATTTAGCTGGTGTATTGGCAGCGCATACACCTATTCCAGTAATCGGGGTGCCAATAAAGTCATCAACTATGGATGGGTTGGACTCCTTACTTTCAACAGTTCAGATGCCTTCTGGTATACCAGTTGCCACTGTTGCAATTGATGGGGCTGAAAATGCGGCTCTATTGGCAGTACAGATTCTTTCTATTGCTTATCATGAGTTAAGACACAAAATGATTGATTATAAAAAATCCCTTGCAGAAAAGGTTGAAAAGAAAAATATAGAATTGCAGAGCAAATTATCAGAAATTTAATATTAAAAAATTAAAGGAGTAACTCATGTGTGATTTTGGGCAATGCTTACAATGTAACAATTTAGACTGCTTTGATGAACGAATGGATAAAATGCATGAAGAGTGCGGTGTATTCGGTGTATATTCAATAGATGATAATGATTTAGATGTGGCAGGTATGACATATTACGGATTGTACTCGCTTCAGCATAGAGGGCAGGAAAGTGCTGGAATTGCTGTGAGTGACAGAGAAACAATCGTATATCACAAGGACATGGGCTTAGTTCCGGAAATATTTGATAAGGTTGTATTGAATCACCTGAAAGGAACCATGGCGGTTGGTCATGTTCGATACTCAACAACGGGTGCAAGCAGACGTGAAAATGCTCAGCCCATTGTTGTCAGATCAAGAAACGGTCAAATTGCTCTTGCTCATAATGGAAACATTGTTAATGCTGCAGAACTCAGAGAGGAAATGGAGCAATGTGGTACTATTTTTCAAACTACAAATGATACTGAGGTTTTAATAAACCTCGTAACAAAACATAGCATTTCTACAAATATACTCGAAGAAGCAGTTGAAAAAATGATGCACGATGTTAATGGCTCCTATGGATTGATTTTAATGACAGCTAACAAAATGCTGGGAGTAAGAGATCCTTACGGAATAAGACCATTATGTATCGGAAAAACATCAACGTCTTATGTTATAGCCTCTGAATCCTGTGCCTTAGATGCTGTTAATGCTGAATTCATCAGAGATATTGAACCCGGAGAAATTGTTATAATTGAGAATAATGAAATCAGGTCAATTAGACCATTTAATAATAAAGATACAAAATTATGTATATTTGAATTTGTTTATTTTGCAAGGCCAGATAGTATAATAGATGGTGCCAGTGTTCAACAATCCAGATATGAGGCAGGAAAAAAATTGGCAATTGAACATCCTGTAGAGGCTGATGTAGTAATTGGAGTACCTGATTCAGGACTTTCAGCTGCATTAGGCTTCTCAAGACAGTCAGGTATCCCTTACGGAGAGGGAATTGTTAAAAATAGATATGTAGGAAGAACCTTTATTCAGCCAAGCCAAGGGATGAGAGAAATGGCTGTCAGAATTAAGCACAATGCTATTAAACAGACAATTCAAGGTAAAAGAGTTGTAATTATTGATGATTCAATCGTTAGAGGCACCACCACAAGAAGAATAGTTCAGATATTAAAAAAAGCAGGGGCCAAAGAGGTGCATATGAGAGTTAGTTCACCGCCTCTTAAGTTTCCATGCTATTTTGGAATAGACATTTCTTCAAGAAAAGAGCTTGTTGCAAATAAACTATCTGTAGATGAAATAAGAGAGATGATTTGCGCCGACACACTAGGGTATTTAAGCTTAGAAGGACTACTAGAAACACCAATAGGCTCTAAACGTGGATTCTGTGCGGCTTGTTTAACAGGTGATTATCCTATAGATGTTCCTGAAGAAGGAGATAAATTTAGTTGTGGCTGTTAAGCCTTGATTTGAGTTTAAAATGAATTTTAACTATTTATATAATTTTTGGAGGATAAAAAAATGACCACTTACAGAGATGCAGGCGTTGACGTTGAAGCAGGTTACCAATCAGTTAAGCTGATGAAAGACCATGTTAAGCGCACATTCAGACCAGAGGTAATGACAGAATTAGGCGGATTTGGAGGGCTTTTTAGTTTGGACAAATCAAAATATGAAGAGCCAGTTTTGGTTTCTGGTACAGATGGAGTTGGCACAAAGCTAAAGATGGCTTTCTTATTGGATAAGCATGATACAGTTGGTATAGACTGTGTAGCTATGTGCGTAAATGATGTTGTATGCAGTGGGGCAGAGCCATTGTTCTTTTTAGATTATATGGCTGTAGGAAAAAATTATCCTGAAAAGGTTGCGGAGATTGTAAAAGGCGTTGCAGAAGGCTGCGTTATGGCAGGATGTTCATTAATAGGTGGAGAAACTGCTGAAATGCCAGGCTTTTATCCAGTAGATGAATATGATTTGGCTGGTTTTACTGTTGGAATTGTTGACAAGAGCAAAATAATTGACGGAAAAAGTATAAAGGCTGGTGACAAGCTAATCGGACTTGCTTCTTCAGGAATTCACAGCAATGGATATTCTTTGGTCAGAAAGCTAATCAATCCTACTGAATCAAATTTAAAAGAATATGTTGAAAAGCTTGGTTGTACATTAGGTGAGGAACTAATTAAGCCAACTAGAATATACGTTAAAACCATACTTGATTTAATTAAGAAATTTGAGATTAAAGGAATTTCGCACATAACTGGTGGTGGATTTATTGAGAATATTCCAAGAATGATTCCAGAAGGCTTAAGGGTTAACATTCAAAAGGGAGCATGGCCTGTACTTCCGATATTTGATTTGCTAAAGAGTTTAGGAAATATGAGTGATAGAGATATTTATAATACTTTTAACATGGGTATTGGTATGGTTCTGGCTGTAGATGCAGACAAAGCTGATGAAATAACTGCCTACTTAAAATCAGTTGGAGAAGAAGCCTTCATTATTGGTTCAATTACTGAGGGTGAAGCAGGTGTTGAAATATGCTAAATATAGGTGTACTGGTATCAGGTGGAGGCTCAAATCTTCAGGCTATCATAGACAAGATTGAAAGCGGATATATCAAAAATGTGAAAATAGTTACTGTTGTTTCCAGCAAAGCAGGAGTATATGCACTTCAAAGGGCGCAGGAACATGACATTAGTAATATATTTATATCTAGAAAGGCTTTCAACAGTATAGATGAATATGATGATGCACTGATTAAGCATTTTGATGAGCACAAGGTTGACTTGGTTGTAATGGCTGGTTTTCTTTCGATTTTAGGTGAAAGATTTAACAAACATTTTAGCAAACGAGTTATTAATATACATCCTTCATTGATTCCAGCATTTTGTGGCAAAGGTTTTTACGGAATAATTCCACATCAACATGTTATAGAGTCAGGTGTAAAGGTGACAGGTGCAACAGTGCATTTTGTTGAATTAGAGGCAGACACCGGACCAATTATACTTCAAAAGGCAGTCTATGTAGAGGATAATGACACGCCTGAAATACTTCAAAAACGTGTTATGGAGCAGGCTGAATGGGATATTCTTCCTGAAGCCATAAAGCTTTATGCTGAAAATAGATTAGTTGTTGATGGAAAGAGAGTGAAAATAGTCTAAGCTGAAGGTAAATTGAGTAATACATAGAATTTTGAATGGGTTAATATTTATATAATTTTATTTTATAAAGCGGAGGATTTAGGTTTATGATTAAGCGTGCATTAATAAGTGTTTCAGACAAAACAGGCATAATAGAGTTTGCTTCTGCACTAGTTGCAAAGGGAGTAGAAATAATATCTACAGGCGGAACAGAAAAGGCTCTATCAGCTGCAGGAATAAAGGTAATAAATATATCTGATGTTACAGGTTTTCCAGAATGTCTTGATGGAAGAGTAAAGACTTTACATCCAAAGGTACATGCTGGAATATTAGCAATGAGAAGCAATGAAGAGCATATGAGCCAGATAAAAGATTTAGGCGTAGATACTATTGATTTGGTAGTAATTAATCTTTATCCGTTCAAGCAGACAATCCTTAAAGGGGATGTAGAGCTGGAAGAAGCAATTGAAAATATAGATATTGGCGGTCCAACAATGATAAGAGCTGCTGCAAAGAATTATCAAGATGTTGCAGTAGTAGTTGACCCTGCTGATTATGAAAAAGTACTTACTGAAATGAATGAAACAGGCGATGTTAGTGCAAAAACTAAGTTTAGACTTGCATACAAGGTTTTTGAACATACAAGCCATTATGATACATTAATAGCAAAATATCTAAGAGATACACTTGGAGATATAGATTACCCTGAAACTCTATCACTTACCTTTGAGAAAGCTCAGGAAATGCGTTATGGAGAAAATCCTCACCAAAGTGCTGTTTTCTATAAAGAGGTTGGAGCAAACAGAGGCTTCTTACCGAGTGCAGTTCAATTACACGGTAAAGAGTTATCCTTTAACAATATAAATGATACAAATGGAGCACTCATGCTTCTTAAGGAGTTTGAAGAGCCTACAGTAGTTGCTGTAAAACACACAAATCCATGCGGAGTTGGAAGTGCAGACAATATTTATGATGCTTACATGAGAGCGTATGAATCAGATCCTACTTCTATTTTTGGTGGAATAATAGCTGCAAATAGAGAAATTGATTTAAAGACAGCAGAGGAAATAAACAAAATATTTATTGAAATAGTTATTGCACCTTCATTCTCTGATGAGGCATTTGCTGTACTTTCACAAAAGAAAAATATAAGATTGTTAAAGCTTGAAGGAATTGAAGAAAAGGCACCAGCTGATACTTTTGATATGAAAAAGGTAGCAGGCGGTCTATTAGTTCAAAAAAATGATGATGTTTTGTTTAATGAAGAGGATGTTAAATGTGTAACAAATGTACAGCCAACAAAGGAGCAAATGGAAGATTTAAAATTTGCAATGAAGGTTGTTAAGCATACAAAATCAAATGCTATAGTTGTTGCAAAGAATAAGAGCACTTTAGGTGTTGGCCCTGGACAAACTAACAGAGTATTGCCAACAAGAGTAGCTATTGAGTATGCGGGAGAGAGGTCGATAGGAGCTGTTTTGGCTTCAGATGCATTCTTCCCATTCTCAGATTGCGTCGAAGTGGCAGCTGCTGCAGGTATTAAAGCAATTATTCAGCCAGGTGGCTCTATCAAGGATCAGGATTCCATTGATGCATGTAACAAGTACGGAATTGCAATGGTATTCACAGGAATGAGACATTTTAAACACTAAGATTTTTAGTGCCGAAATAGGCGTGGAGGTTTATATATGAAGGTATTAGTGGTTGGTGGTGGCGGAAGAGAGCATACGCTTGTATGGAAACTATCTCAAAGCCCAAAAATTAGCGAATTGTATTGTGCCCCTGGAAATGGTGGAATATCAGAGCTTGCTACATGTGTTGCTATAAAAGCAACTGATATAGATGGAATAGTTAATTACTCAAAAGAAAATAAAATGGATTTAGTTGTTGTTGCACCTGATGACCCACTTGCAGCGGGTATGGTTGACAAGCTTAATGAAGCTGGAATCAGAGCATTTGGACCTGTTAAGGCTGCAGCTGTTATCGAAGGCAGTAAGGCTTTCTCCAAGGATTTAATGAAAAAATACAACATACCAACTGCAGGCTACAGTGTGTTTGAAAGCAGCAGTGAAGCACTACGCTATATTGATGAATGTGGTGCTCCAATAGTAGTCAAGGCAGATGGTTTGGCATTGGGTAAAGGCGTTATTATTGCTAAAACAGCTACAGAAGCAAAAGACGCTGTAAATGGAATGATGAACGACAAACTATTTGGAAATGCAGGCAATAAAGTAGTTATTGAGGAGTTTATTGAAGGACCCGAGGTTTCTATATTGGCATTTACAGATGGGAAAACTGTTGTTCCTATGGTATCCTCCCAAGATCACAAACGTGCTTTTGATAATGATCAAGGACCAAACACAGGTGGCATGGGAACTTTTTCACCAAGCCCTTTATATGATGAAAAGCTTGCTGACTTTTGCATGAAGGAAATTTTTGTTCCAACAATTGAGGCTATGAATAAAGAAGGTCGTAAGTTTAAAGGCGTATTATACTTTGGGTTAATGCTAACAAAGGATGGCCCGAAGGTATTGGAGTACAATGCAAGATTTGGTGACCCTGAAACACAGGTGGTTATACCAAGATTAAAGACAGACTTATTAGAAATATTTGAAGCAATTATTGATGAAAGGCTTGCTGATATTAATATAGAGTGGGACGACAATGCGGCTGTCTGCGTTGTAGCTGCATCAGGAGGATATCCTGGAAAATACCCTACAGGGCTAGAAATAAACGGTCTTGATGCTGCACAGGCTGATGGTAACACAATTGTTTTCCATGCTGGTACATCATTAAAAGACGGAAAATTCTATACAGCAGGTGGAAGAGTTTTAGGAGTTACAGCAGTTGAGAAAACTATGGATATGGCAATAGATAAAGCCTATGCTGGCATTGAAAAAATCAGCTTTGAAGGTATGCATTACAGAAAAGATATTGGAAGAAAATAAACAATTTGCTATTTGTTATTATATGGGGCGAAGGTGGACAACAGTAATTGGCTTTAATTACAAAAGCTAATTAGGGTTTAAAGCCTTTGCCTTTTATGCTATAATATTTTCTGTATGGAAAGGCTTGAAATAAACGTAACTGTCCATTGATAAGTCTGAACACCTAATATATAGTTTATAAGTTTATTTAAGAATGTGCTGTATATTATATTGTCAATGGCTGAATAGTAACAATTAAACAAAAATACTTTAATTACATTTTGGATAATAGGGTTATGGAATAAACACAGAACAGGGATATTAATTGGTAGTAAATCTAGTCAATAAATTTATATAGAGTTAGAGGAATTTTTGAATGGAAGGTAAAAATTTGAAGATTGGAATATGTGGAGGCACTTTTGACCCTATTCATTTAGGGCATCTTGCAATTGCTGAATTGGTAAGGTGTGAATTAAATTTGGACAAGGTTTTGTTTATTCCCACAGGTATGCCTCCCCATAAAGACTTAAATGCTGTTACTAATCCTATTCACAGGCTGAATATGGTTAAATGTGCTATTGAGGGGAATGAGTACTTTGAAGCTGTTGATATTGAAGTCAAAAGAGAGGGCTACACTTACACAGTTGATACACTCAAGGAACTTCATCAAATATATCCGCACGGGACAAGCTTTTACTATATAATCGGTGCAGATGTAGTTATGGATTTATTGACCTGGAAAAGACCTGAAGAGGTTTTTGTACTAACTAAATTTGCTGCAGTGATGAGATCAGGATACTTAGACAACGATTTTTTGGAACGTATAAAGATTATGAGAAAAAGATTTGATATAGATATACTGAGTGTTGAAGTACCATTAATTGAAATATCCTCTACTTTTATAAGAGAAAGAGTTAATAATAATCAATCGGTTAAATACCTTGTGAGCCATTGTGTTGATGCTTATATAAAGGACAATCATTTGTACCGATAGATAAGCTGAGAGCAATATAAAAGTATCTGTAGGATATATACAGTTATTTACTCGGTTATTCCAGTTTAAATTGTAGAATTTCAACCTTATTAATGTTAAGTTGGGTTAGAAAAAAGTGCGTGAATTAGTTGTTGAACCCAAGTGTTATTGCCGTAAAAACGACACAATGTTGTTTTTTAAGCACACTATGATCATGGATGGTGAATGTGGATTGAAGAACTCAAAAGCACATCATTTAATTAAATACCACCCACATGGGCAAAAAAACGCTTGCGTTTTTTAAGACTCGAAAGTGCACCATGTAAGCACCAACAATACTTTCGAGTTATTTAGTATAAAAAGGAAAGATTATCAATGAATATAATTGAAATGGATGTATTGCTAAAGGAGTCATTAAAGCCCAATAGGTATATTCACTCTGTTAATACGATGAAAGTGGCAATATCATTGGCAGAGCACTATGGAGAGGATAAAGATATTGCTGCGGTTGCAGGACTTCTTCACGACTGTGCAAAAGATTTGAATGATATTGAGACATTAAAATACTGTGAGGACAATGGAATAGAATTAAACGAAATTGAAAAAAGTCAACTGTTTTTAATGCATGGCGAGGTTGGTGCAATAATAGCAAAAGAGAAATATGGTATTAAAGACGAAATCATATTAAATGCTATAAGATATCATACCACAGGCTTTTCAAAAATGAATATGATGGATAAAATAGTTTATCTGGCAGATTATATAGAGCCTGGCAGAACCCATTGTGAGGTTGATGATGTTAGAAGGCTTGTATATGAAGATATTGATAAAGCATTAATTTGTGCTTTTAGTAATGTAATTAAGTTTGTTATAATGCAAAACGGTTTGATTCACCCGTTTACTATTGAAGCAAGAAATAAGCTATTGCTGAAAGTATAGATTTGGTTTATTTGAATTATTAGACACAACTTTCCCAGTTGAATTATAGGCGTTTAACTTATAAATGGAAAGTTGAGCTATTATACAATTAGTTTGACTCATGGAGGAGATAATGGGAAAGATTTTTAAAATAGGGTTTTATGCAGTAGGAACCTTTTTGCTGTTTTTTTCATCAATTATAGTAGGTGCTAATTTCTATAAGGATTCAGGTGTATTTGACAAAGCTGTAGTTGAGGTTAAGAAACAATCACAAGCTTCTCAGTCACAATCAAATAAAAAAATCATAGTAGACACTGATAAAGATGAAGCGTCAAAAGAGACTGCGGAGAAGACTCCTAGCCAGTCTACAGTTAACAATGAAAAACTGGTTATAGAGGTTATAAACTGCACAGACAAAAGCGGATTGGCTGAAGAAATCAGGACAATGCTAGAAGCGAAGGGCTACAAGGTAAGTGCAGGAAATTCTTTTGACGGTACACAGGGAACTTCTCAAATTCTGATACGAAAAAAAGGTGTAATAACAGATACAATCAGAAATACTCTAAAAATATCTGTAATAAAGGAAGAGCTTCAGTCTGATTCACGATTTGACGTTACAATTATACTAGGAAGCGACTTTAACCCATAAGATATAACTAAATATTTTTGTGTAGATCTTCTATAATAATACATTGAAAAATTTGTATACAATATGGATTTGTAAGTTACAAAGGTTGATGTTATAATTAACTGAGTTCTTGGATAAGCAAGTCAAGCTTTATAATTTAAATATATTTGAGTTAAAGATGAGGTGCAAAATTTGGATTCAAAAAAATTAGTTGACAAGATAATGGAAGCAATGCAGGAGAAGAAGGCTAAGGATATAAATATTATCGATATCCATAATATAACAGTAATTGCTGATTATTTTGTAATTTGTAGTGGTACTTCTACCACACATATTAAGGCAATTGCGGATGAGATTGAGGTTAAGCTTACTGAAATAGGCGTTGAGCCATATCATAAAGAAGGTTACGACACAGCAAGATGGGTTTTATTGGACTATGCAGATGTAGTAGTTCACGTTTTCTATCATGAAGACCGAGAGTTCTATAATCTTGAAAGGTTATGGTCTGACGGTGAAATGACCTGTATAAGATAGATAAAATTAGTGTAAAAAATAGTTTCAAGATTAGATGAAAAATCAGGTTAGAGTTTATTGGTACTTTACTTGTGTTTTGCCATAAGAATGGTATTATTTAAGTGCACAAGAATTATTTAAGATAGCAAACCTGCTGTTGTTTAGCAGGTTTTGTTTATGATAATATGAATTATTCAACATATGTTTACAAACAGGTTCATTAAATTTATGTAAGAAAACAATAATAAATTTTTTGAGTTGGTTTTAATATAAAATATTTATAAATTATAAATAAAAAGTGTAGGGTATATTGATACCTATACTTAGAAATGGAGATAGGAAATGATTAGTGCAAATGGTGTTTCTCTTAGATACGGAGGACGTGCTTTATTTGAAAATGTAAATATCAAATTTACTCCAGGAAATTGCTATGGATTAATTGGTGCTAATGGAGCTGGTAAATCAACATTTTTAAAAATTCTATCAGGTGAGATTGAACCAAGTAAGGGAGATGTTACAATTACTCCTGGTGAAAGACTTGCTGTACTTAAGCAAGATCACTTTGAATTTGATGAATATGAGGTTCTGAGAACTGTAATGATGGGTCATCCAAGACTTATTAAAATAATGGAAGAAAAAGAAGTGCTTTACGCGAAGTCTGATTTTACTGAGGAAGAAGGTATAAGGCTTTCTGAATTGGAAGCAGAGTTTGCAGAATTAAATGGTTGGGAAGCAGAGTCTGATGCTGCTACTTTACTAAATGGCCTAAACATTGGTGAAGAGTATCATTACAAGAAAATGAAGGACTTAGATGCTAATTTGAAGGTGAGAGTATTATTAGCTCAAGCATTATTTGGTAATCCTGATATTTTGCTAATGGATGAGCCTACAAACCACTTGGATATTGCTTCAATTACTTGGCTTGAGAATTTTTTGGGAAATTTTGAAAATACAGTTATAGTTGTATCACATGATAGACATTTCTTAAATCAAGTATGTACTCAAATTGCTGATATTGATTTTGGAAAAATTCAAATGTTTGTTGGTAATTATGACTTTTGGTATCAGTCAAGCCAATTGGCATTACAGCAGGCAAAAGATGTAAATAAGAAAACTGAAGCAAGAATGAAAGAATTGCAAGAGTTTATTCAGAGGTTTAGTGCAAATGCTTCTAAATCTAAGCAGGCTACATCACGTAAAAAGTTGCTTGATAAGCTGACACTTGAAGACATAAAGCCATCATCAAGAAAATATCCTTTTGTTGATTTTAAGCCTGATAGAGAAGCAGGAAATGACTTACTTATGATAAATGGAATTACAAAAGAAATTGAAGGCGAAATTCTTCTAAATGATATTAATATAATAGTAAACAAGGGTGATAAAATTGCTTTTGTCGGAACTTATGGAAAAGCAAAAACAACTCTATTTAAGATATTGATGGATGAAATGAAGCCTGATAGTGGTGATTTTAAGTGGGGTATAACAACATCTCAAGCATATTTCCCAAGCGATAATTCGGAGTTTTTTGACGGTGTAGACCTCAATCTTGTTGATTGGCTCAGACAGTTTTCAAAGGATCAGACTGAGACCTTCTTGAGAGGCTGGTTAGGAAGAATGCTGTTCTCAGGAGAAGAAGCTTTAAAAAAGGCATCTGTGCTGTCAGGAGGAGAAAAGGTTCGCTGTATGCTATCAAAGATGATGCTTTCAGGAGCAAATGTTTTGATTCTTGACGAGCCTACAAACCATCTTGACTTGGAATCCATAACAGCGTTAAATAATGGTTTGATAAACTACAAGGGAACTATTTTGTTCACCTCTCATGACCACGAGTTTGTTCAGACAATTGCAAACAGAATAATCGAAATAACTCCAAAGGGAATAATAGACAGACAGATGTCATATGATGAGTATTTGGAAAATGAGGATATTGCAGTACTAAGAAAAGAAATGTGGGCTTAGAAAAAACAACTGATAATAAAAATAATAAAAAAACCGTAAGTTTGATGCCGCTAAAAGCAGCAAACTTACGGTTTTATTTGAGAGCAATTAGCTCATATTTTCAGCATATCGCTTAATCTTCTTTGTCGTCGTTTTTATGAATTCCTCTTCGCGAATAGTGAAATTTTTGATGCGCTTATAAAGAGGCATTTGCTTATTTATTTCTTTAACATCAGCTTGAATGATTTTGTATATTTCGTCCATGGAAATGGTACTCACATTTAGCCTATCCTTAATTTCCTCCATATCAATAACAATCTGAGCATTTACCTCTGTTTCGCCAGATTCTTCTTCAAAGCGGCCCCATACTAAGCTTTCTTTTACAAAGGGACATTTTGCTAAGTACGCCTCAACCTCTTCAGGGAAAATATTCTTTCCGTTTTTGGTGACGATAACATTTTTCTTTCTTCCTGTTATAAATATGTAACCCTCTTCATCAATATATCCTAGATCTCCAGTATATAAACAGCCATTTTTTAATACCTTTTGAGTAGCAACAGGGTTTTCGTAATAGCCGAGCATTACATTGTCCCCACGTACAACTATTTCTCCAATACCATCGTCACCAACATTTTCAACCCATATTTCAACACCTGCAAGGGGTTTTCCAGCAGAATCACTTCTATAGCCCTGATCATTATTTACAGCTACAATTGGCGCACATTCAGTCAAACCATATCCCTGAATAATTCTAACTCCCATAGTACATAAATCATTTGAAACATCAGGGTTTATTGCAGCAGCACCTGAAATGACCAATCTAACTCTACCACCAAATATATTATGCACCTGCTTGAACAGCTTCTTTCTAATATCAATTTTTAGGAATGAGTATAAAAAATTACTTATTTCAAGAGCTGCGTTAAGCTTAAGCTTGCCAAAGAAGGTTTTTGATGCTTGCTTAACAATTTTTTTGTGCATATTCTCTAATATAAGAGGAACTAGCATTAAAATAGTTGGCTTTACTTCTTGTAAATTTTTGACAATATGCTTTAAGCCTTCGTTGAAGGAGAAGCACGCACCATTGTACATCATAACAAGAAAATTAGCGGTACATTCATAGGTGTGATGAAGAGGCAGGATAGATAAAGAACTGTCAGTTTCATCTACAGTTAGCATTGAACAAACTGCCATTATATCAGTGACAATATTTTTACTAGATAGCATTACACCTTTTGCTAAATCAGTAGTTCCTGATGTAAAAATTAATGCACACATTGCATTTTCATCTATTTGAGCATCTAAATAAGTTCTAGCTCCATTTTGAATCAATAACTTTCCTTTTTCAATAAGCTTACAGTATGAAAGGAAATTATTATTTTTATCAGAATCAGCATCTATATTAATATAATATTCAATTTGTTTAGATATTTGGCTAAGCTTCAACATATCTTTTTCATGCTTGGAAGAAAATATTATTGCGCTGACACCTGCACGTGATATAAGATTTTCAATTTCCTGAAAAGGTAACTCTCTGTCTAAAGGAACGACAACGCCAACACCACCAGTAACTGTCAAATATGCTGTACACCATTGTGCGCTGTTCTCTGACAATATGGCAATCCTTTTATCCTTAAGGCCTAACTCAATAAGAGCAGTACCTAGAGCATCAATATCAATTTTTAACTCATTATAAGTCTTGTTATAGTACTCTTCATTACTGCCTTTTATAAAAAATGCATTTCTATTTCCAAATAAATTTACACTTTGAGAAATCATATCCTTTAGATCTGTAATTTTCCTTTGCTTGTAAATCGGTTCGGTTTTCATTTATTACACTCCTTTTAATAAAGTCAATTACTATCGGCTAAAAAGACCATTAAATCATTTCGATAGTAAGCTTAACTTACAACCTCTTCTAGCACAAGAAACCAGTAAAAAATAAAATATATAGTATTGCATATAATCAAATACAATCCTATACTATAATATAAGTATATTTAGATTAAATCAATATATGAAGTAAAAAAATATTTAAAGTCAATAACTGTCAGCTTAAAGTTTTGATTAGTGAATTACTGTTATCGTAGTCGCTTTCTTCTGTTTCTTGCTCTTGATATTTTTCGGAGTATTTTTCTAATAATTAAAAAGCAAACCACTACAATTACTGCAATGAAAATATACTTAAATATTGGATTTTCAATAACTTTATTGATATAATCCTTTGTTTTTGCTTTAAAGCTTTGATCTACTGTTCGTGACGAAACTATTGGAATTTTGCCAAGAGAAACACCAGCTTTTTTATATTCAATACTTCCTAAAATATCTCCCTTTTTAATAGGAGCTTTTAAATTTTCGTTTATCGTTACTTTCTTTTCGATATTCCACTCATTTTCGCTATTTGGTAAAATTGCTTCGAGTTTACCATTTGTAACAAGATCAAGTTTTCCATCATCGGCGGCATCTGCTACTTGAACATTCTTAATAACAGTATTCCTATCAATAATTAATTGATTAGAGAAGTTTTCAAAACCAGCTTTTAGTAAGGTTTCTGTGAAATCAAATACAGTCCTGCCAGGTTTATTATTAACTCCTAGTATTACAGAAATTAATTCAAAGCCATCTTTATTAACTGCTGATGATATAAAGTTTGCGCCTGCACGCATTGTTGAACCTGTTTTTAGTCCTGTTATTGTAAATTGATTTTTTTCATCAGTACCGTAACTAAATGTTTGCCCTAGCAGCTTATTGGTGTTGTTCACAACATTCCACTTTTGATGCTTGTTAGTTGGAGGAAGCATGTTCAACTGCTTTTGGCTGATAATATCTCTAAAGGTGGGGAAGGTAAGACATTCCTTGGCAATAATTGCTAAATCCCTTGCGGTAGAATAATGATTAGCGTCTTTTTCGTATTCATCAATACCGCATGGATTTGTAAAGGTACTATTTTTAGCCCCAATTTGGACTGCCATTTCATTCATCGCTTTAACAAAATCATCATGGGTTGGATATGTGTTTTCTGCTATAATATTTGCAGCTTCATTAGCTGATGCTATTAGCATAGCATGCAGCAAGTCATCTAAGGATAACTGCTCTCCTGCCATGATGCCCACATTCATTCCACCAACGCCTATATCAGATACTGCTTTGCTGCTTGCAGTCATTACCTGACTTAGCTCACTCTTTTTTAGTGCTACTAGTGCGGTCATTATTTTTGTTGTACTTGCAGGACGAAGTCTAATATCTGGCTGATGTTCGTAAAGCACACTGCCCGTTTTGGCATCTATTAATATGTATGCAGCTGCATCAATATCTAAAGCACAAAAGACTGGTGAAGCTTGAAATGAGAACATCAATAAAATAATTAGTGCGGTAATTGCTTTTTTCATAAAATTTTTCATACCTCATGTCACGCACCAATCTCCATTTGAGTTCTCTCATGGATTAAGTGCCTTCTTTTTAAAATAGTTATTTTTCTTTTGTTAAACATCTTAGTAAATATTATAATGCAAAAAAACATATTTTTAAACTTAAATTTACTAAGAAAAATTTAAGTAATAAAATTTGGCTTTTCATATAGCTATTTACCAATTAATATATTATAATATAATATGTCAGTTATTCTATATCAGATGAGTTCTTCATCATTACTATCTTTTCATTAATTAATTGCGTTGTGCTAATTATTTTATGGACCTTGCAGGGTATAATTATAGTACTAGTTTACTGGTACTTCCGTACAAACTTACCTAAATGGGTTACTCTCAAGATATTTGTTGAATTAATATTGATTCATCATAGTTAATTATACCGACTTTCTACATTCAGCATCCATGCTTCATTATTACGCTAAAACCTTCTTTTAATCTATTCTTTTTATTTGTTTTTGATGTCTCTGTGTTTAAATATGCTTATTATAATGCCTAGATTCAAAATGAAATTTTTCGATGTACAAAAATTTATACATCAAAAACCACTTGTGGTTTTTGTGGCTCGAAAATGCACCTTGTTCGCACATACTTTATTTTCGAGCTATTACATCAGCGGCGTGTAAGCGAGGCGGGAGATATTCTCACACCTGAAAAACAAAGCAGTACACGCCATTTATAGAAGTGGGGGACATTTTCTTGCCTCGTTATATAGTTTATTATATGCAGTTTGTTTTTTTATGTAAATCAATTTTAGTAATATATTCAACTTTCCCAGTTAAAAATCGTAGGTGTTAAACCTATCAATGGAAAGTTGGATTAGAAATATTTGCATGAATTAGTTGGTGAATTAAGTTTGATGAATTAATACAAAGATTTTAGTTTTCATATATTTTCAATTGTTCAGCAAAAACTCTGAGACGAACCATTTAAGTAAATACAACCCATACCAAACTCGCAAGTGCACCATGTAAGCAAAACTATACTTTTGAGTTATTTCGGCAACAAACCATTTATTAGTTTGAACATCAATAGATTTTTATGGTGGGAAAGTTGAGTATTTACTAGTTAGAAAGACTGAAGAAATAAAAAATATTAAGGAGGTGTTGAGTCCATTGCATTTACATATGTTAAATGGGCATATACATGGAAATAACGTTATTCGGTAAGCAAATTTTTATTAATAAAGTTTTGCTGATATGTTTATCAATAATTATAATTCTTGGTTTTGGGCTATTAGGCTATTTTTTGAAGCAGGTATATAAGCCGTTGTCTAGTTCTGAGGTAGAAGTGACTAAAACAAGCCTAGTTAAAACTGAGAAAGTTGAGTCATTAGGTGAGATAAATTCTTCTGAGGAAATTGAAAAAGTGGATGAAGAACCGGAAATAAAGGTGTATGTAGTTGGTTGTGTAAATAAACCAGGAGTAGTTACTATAAAAAAGGGACAAGTAATTGATGAAGCAATAAAGATGGCTGGTGGAGCTACAAAAGAGGCTGATCTTGAAAATATTAATCTGGCATATATAATAAATGAAAACACAATGTTAAGAATAAAAGCAAAGGCTTCAAATATAGCTGTTAATGAAACTATTTCAAAAGGAAATGCCAATAAACAAGTGCCAGCTAACAAACCAAAAACAAATGTAAGTCAGCAAAAAGCAAGTGTTTCTGCCAATTCTGATAACAGTGATACTGGCAATTCAACTGAATTAAATAGTGGTGTCGATATTGTTACAGATAGTATGGGTTGTGTTGTTGAAGAAAAAAAGACTGACAGCAAAGAAGAAGGCGGCTTGATTAACATTAATAAGGCGTCACAGACGGAGCTTGAAAAC
>JAEZIB010000100.1 GCA_023416275.1 Bacillota bacterium
CTAGTAGATTACCTTTTAGAACAGGCACAACAACATTATGTTCACTAAATGCCTTTAGAACATTAGTAAGCTCTTTTTGATAATATGCATTTCTTTCCCCATAAACCTGCCAATTTGCATCTAAAAGACGAGATATTTCCTTTTCAAGCTTATCAACCAATTTGAACTTTTTCAGGTTATAGTAAAACATACCTGCTGTTCTGTGAGTTATCATCTGGAAAATTATATCTGCCCAATTTAGATGGCTGTTAAGAATTTCTTCCAATCTAGCCCCCTGTGCTTCCTCTACTTCAATTGCTGTCATTAATACCAACTGTCTTTCTAATGAAAGTTCATCTCTTTTCATTTTCTAATTCCCCCTATTTTGGATTTCATTTTCATAAAAGTTTTTGAGTACATTTTTGTTAAGTTTGCCCATTTCATTTCTTGGTATCTTTTCAACTATTGCAATTTCTCTAGGAATTTTTCTATCCTCCAGATTTGCACGACACCATTTATATAAATCTTGGACTAATACATTCTCCCCTTCAACTACACGAACCATCGCAACAATTTTCTGACCTAATTTTTCATCATCTATTCCTAATACAACAGCTTCTTTAATTAAGGGATTCATAAGCAGTATCTGCTCAATTTCAATAGGATACACATTATTTCCACCCTGTATAATTAAGTCATCTGTTCTACCAACAATAAAATACAGACCTTGTTTATTTTTGTAGCCTTTATCTTTAGTCCTTAACCCCTTATCTGTTATTGCCTGCAAGGTCTTATCTTTGTATTTGTAATATCCGTCCATAATGTAATCGGTATGAACAAATATTTCACCTATCTCATCTGCTTCGCAAATAGATCCGTCATCACGATAAATTTTCATGTCACAGCCTTTTATAGGTCTTCCTACCGTACCGGGATATTCTAATACATCCTCATTACATGCAAAGGAAACTCTCACTGCTGCCTCCGACAAACCATAGGCATTGTAAAGAGCAACATTCTTAAACTTTTCCTTAGTCTTTAAGAATACACTTTCAGGTGTTATCATTGCTCCAAGAATAATTCTCTTCATAGAGCTGGTATCAAACTTATCTATAAAAGGATAATCAAGTATTTGTACAAGCATTGTTCTCACTAAATATGTTGTTGTTGGCCGCAACTCTTGGATTGTCTTTAAAAAGATAGCAGGATGATATAAATCATTTAGCAGAATAACACATGCTCCGCAGCTGATAGCCATGAGAAAATCACTAGCTATTGGTCCTGCTTGCGTTAGAGGTCTTGCCATAAGGAAACTATCTTCATTAGTAAATTGCAAAACCTCTGCAACTGCTAATGCATTACCAGAAACCGCATAATTAGAGAGCACTACTCCTTTTGGCTCTGAGGTGGAACCTCCTGTAAAACAAATGCCAAATGTGCCCTCTTTAAGGTCCTCAGTAATAATTTTTTCAGAATCAAATTTGTAAACCTGTACTTCAAATTCATTTTCTAAAACAACAATATACTTAATTTGCAGTCTATCCTTAACCTTACTAACTTCATTATATCCATTTTTGTCTGTAACCAAAAATTCAATGTCGGCGTAATTGATTCTTTCACATAGTGATTCCCCTTTTAGTTGATACGAAAGAGGTACTACCAGTTTATTTTGTTTGTTCAAAGCAAACAGATATGTAATGAACTGTGGACTGTTCGGAAGAAAAATACCGCCTATCTTAAAGTCCATACTATCAATAAAATCTGATGTCTTCAAAACTAACCCCATCATTTGTGCATAAGTGAATTGTGAATTTTCATGGACCAACATAAAATTATTCGGAAACTTGTTATAACTCTCTGTAAATAAACCCCATGGTGAATAATTCAAATTGCATCATCCCTCTCATATTAACCTCCCACTTGGCTCCAAAAATTTGAAAGCCTTCAGTGGATAACCTCTGCTTTACAGAGGTTATTCGTTCCTTTTACTTAAACAAATTACCTAGACTTGATATTACCTTCTGTTCATTTATAACAACCTCATTAAGCTGACTAATAATGTCATCTAAGAGTGCTAACTTCTTTGTAATCCCTAATTTTAAAGATAGATTTGCACATATATCCCAATGTTTTGATGACTCTTCTAGTTGATTTGATATTTCTTCTTGAGAATTTTGAGGTATTAATTCATTAAGCTCATTTATAAAGGTCTTAAATCTTTTTCTGCTTCTGGCTATAGTCTTAAAAGTCTCATTATAATAGGTTTTAAACATATACTGTCTCGTCTCAGATAATGCTTCAGACTTTTTACTATCAAAATCACTAATCAAAGTATTAATTGCTTCAAATCCACATTGATACCCAAGAACATCTTTTTCACTGTTCATTCTGCTGCAGCTTTCCTTCAAAGTAGCAATAATTCTATCAGTTTGAACTTTGAAGTCTTTATAGTTTTCCACCTCGCACCATACATTTTGAATTGGTCTTGTATATTCTCCCATCATTGCATTACTTAAAGGATTATCAGAAGCTCTAGCCATCCGTATCTCATCTATTTGCAATTTGCCGTCAAAATCACTATTGGACAGTTTGTATTTGTCAAATAACTCATACCAACCTTCCTCTTCATTGTATCCAGTTATCACTACATAATGGAGTCCGTGTTCCTTTTGATATGCTCTGTGATACCTCATATAAAACAGGTCTACAGCTGCTACAACAGGAATATCCTGATCTATCAATTCCTTTACTCTGTTATATGCACCATCCGTGTTATTTTCTATATACATTTTTACAATAATTTGGTCTTTAGCTGTTGTAGCTTTTTGGTCAATATTACTTTCATAAAGCTCTGGTACCGGAAAATATGCTTGTTCAAATGATGTGTTTAACTCTTTTTCTGAAAATTCAACTGAGGTGTTGTACTTATATAGATAATTTACTCCCATGTATCCTGTTTCCTTATCATATAAAAACGAGAGGTAATCTGCCAATATTATATTTGGATTTAGCCCTAAATACAACAATTGAGCTGATAATGCATTATGGAAGCAGTCACTTACATATGGTTCGAAAAATCTAGGTACGTTTTTAATATCTTTCATTGCCATTATTACAACACTCCTAAAAGGTATTTAATTTTGCAGGTGTATTATAGCTTTTTTTCTATGTAATCACAAATTGCTTTGCCAGTAGAAAAATATTCATAAGTAAGCAAATTACTATCGATAGAGATTTCAAATTCGCACTCAATTTCAATCAAAAGTTCTACTAAACCAATGGAGTCTATACCATAATTGTCTCTCAAATCACAATCCATATTAATGTTATCCCCATTAAACTGACTGCGGGCTTTCAATAGCTCAGATATTTTTTCTTCAATTTCCTCTCTTTTCATAACAAATACTCCCCTTCTTAATAATTAGATAAATACTGTTTTCTCATAATTGCATCATTTTTACAAATGTGAATCAACTTCATGACTTATTGCATTTTTTATTTAATCATTAGCACCTTAATCCTATATGCCAATGATATTAACTTTTACATGTACAGATTATTTAAATGAACGTAACTTTTAAATCTCCTATATACAATTTATTAAGCCCATTTGCATCAAGTCATTATATGCCAATTAATACTTTTGGAACAATATCATTTTTTATATAATCAATTTTCTGAGCAATATCATATTTCTGTTACCTATATAATCAACTATTATGTATACATATATTACTTTTATAATTATGTGTATTTTTTATGTTAAGCTATCATATAAAATCAATAACAACTCAACATGGATAATCCTCCAGCTAGCGGAATCTATGTAGATAATTTGAAGGCATCTATCCGCAATTTTTCTGTAAATAAAAGTAATATTATAGGTATAATATGCACTCTCCCAAAAATATCCTAAAATTAGTATATAACATTGCATCTAGAACTGTCAAACCTCAAAATTCGACCTTTTCCCCTTAATAATCATAATCTTCGCGTATGTATTAAGCTTTTAATATCATCAAATGGATATCCATAAAATATTAAATATTCCTTTATTCGACTTTTGCCATTTGAACAACTATGTCTAAACTCCACCCAAACTTACTTCCTTTTATTCACATAAGCCTTTATAAATATCTTGTACTAAGAGTTGTTGTTATTTACTAATTGTTTAACTGATTCTCTTTTTACCAAGGATGCTGATAAAAGAATTTTCTCTGATATTCCAGTACCACTCTCTATTCTTTCAATGAGCTTACGTACAGCTATCTTTCCCATCAATTCTTTTTCTACCTTCAAAGTAGTTAATTCAGGTGTCACACTTTTTGCAGTTTCAATATCATCAAATCCAATAATTGAGACTTCATTTGGTATTGAAATGTTCATATTTTTCATTGCTTTCAATATGATTATTGCTTGGGCATCATTACAGCAAACATAAGCTGTGGGTAGTCCTTCCTGAGATTTTATCACGCTAATTATTTTTTCTACCTCTTCGCTTGATAAATTATCCAAACCTTTGTCAAGCACAGAGTATCCTTCATTCATTTCAAGATTGTACTCTTTTAGTGCTTTTGTATATCCCTGATATCTGTCATAAAAACTAACAGATAATGAAATATCCCCTATAAACCCTATTTTGTTATGTCCACTCTTAATTAAATATTCTGTTGCAAGATATCCACCGCAATGGTTATCTGTTAATATACAATCCATTGGTAAATTGTCAAAATAATTATCAACCATAATAACGGGTAAATTATATGAGATTATTGATTTTATAGTTTTGGGTGAATTTCTTCCAAGTGTAATTATACCTGAAATCATTCCATCCTTAATGGAATTTGGCATTCCAAATATTTCTTCATTCTCATCATAATAATGTATTATTGTATTTAAATTGTTCTTTCTTGCCTCATCTTCTATGCCCAGCTGAATATAGCTGAAAAATCCAATTGAATCACGGGTGCTTTTTGCTATAACAAGGCACAGGTTACGCGTATTTAAAGCCTTTACAGCGTTTGACTTATAATGATATCCCATGCTTATAGCAGTATCTTCGATTGATTTTCTTGTTGTTTCACTAATACCTGACATCCCTCTCAATGCTAAAGAAACTGTATTTTTTGATATTCCAAGTTTCTTCGCTATCGTATCCATTGTAACTTTCTTTGGCATATGTCCTCCATATATATTTCAATTCACACTTAATATAACATTTCTTATTTTACGTTTTGGCCCTTTATTTATTCCATATATTACATCTCAAATTATAACACATGTACATTTTTATTTACAGCATTTAGGTAACAATACATAACATTATTTAATTTACAATTTTTATAATTCATACATAATATATTGATAAATATAGTGGTAATTGTTTGATTTTCAAGGCGTTATTATTAATGTAAAATTGCTGCTGATACATTTGCTGCTCTAGCATAAGCAAATGCAGATAAATGGGTTAGCTATATTAAGGCTAATTCACAAAACTGGTAGCTGGTGACGCTGGCATATGTTAACTGTTACCAAATTTTACACATCTTAAACCATCCTACATTTCGCCAGTGACACCGGTGATACAAATAGCAATTAAAAAGTGTATGGTCATTGCTTGATTGCTCAAAAATGCGAAGAGAACGATGAACGCACGAAATGTACACTTCGCATTTTTCAAGGTTTCTTTTTTCTTATGTCGAATATCAGCCAACCACCAAGAATCAGTGATACTGCATATCCTAGTACTCCAATCAAGGGTATTCCCAATAATTTCAGTTCCATATCTGTAGTACAAATTAGACTTGAACCAATCAGCAATCCAGCATTAATAATACAAATAACCAATTTGTTTACCATTTTATCAATAGCAGTTAGCGGCTCTTCTGAACCTGTGAGCTCCATATTCACCTTTGTCTGGCCTTTGATTGTCATTTTTAAAATATCTGAAAGCTGTGAGGGAATATCCAAAGTCTTTCTAGCCGAGCCATATAACGTCTTTCCTACCTTTAATATCTCTTGTGACAAGTCTATATTATTTAATATTTGTGAAGCCATTCTGTTTGTCATTACTTGAACAATATTTATATCAGGAGAAATCTTAGCCAATACACCTTCTATTGTTATTATTCCGCGACTTAACATACTCATTCCCTTTGGCATGGATACACCGTGGGTATTTGCAAGAATAAGAAACTCCTCCATTATAATTCCCAAGTCCATGTCTCCAATGCTCATATTCCCGTATTTAGACAACATATCACTAATATCTGAGTACATCCTTAAATGATTAATCCTGCCCTTATGATTGCCAAGGGTTATTAATATGTTCTTTATTTCATCTATGTTATTTTCTGCAATGGCTTTGATTGCATTTTTAAACAGCTGCTTATCTCTATTAGACAGCCTTCCCATCATTCCCAAATCAATCCAAACAATTTCTCCACCTCTAATTCGAATGTTGCCAGGATGGGGATCAGCATGAAAAAACGCATCATCAATAATTTGCTTTATGTAATTATCAGCAAGCTTTAATCCAATTTCATTTAAATCGTATCCCATTGAAGCGAGCGTCTCAGTATCATCTATCTGAACACCTTCAATATATTCCATTACAAGCACTTTTGATGTAGTGAATTTATGTTCTATTTTAGGGCAAGTGGAATACACAATATCCCTATTATAATCATAGAATTCTTCTGCATGACGTGCTTCAATAAGAAAATCCATTTCTTGACTAGTCACGGTCCACATTTCATCAAGTATTATTCCAAAATCCACTATATTTCCTGTATTAACAGCAATCTTTAAAATCTTTGAGGCTTTTCTGAGTAACGATATATCACGAGCCATAATATCCTTAATGCCCGGTCGTTGCACCTTAACAACAACCTTGTCCCCATTTTTAAGAATTGCAAAATGTGCTTGAGCAATAGAAGCTGACCCTAAAGGCGCACTGTCGAAGCTTTGGAACACCTCATCGAGCTCTGTTCCATATTCGTCCTCAATAACTTTTTTTACCTCAGAAAATTCCATTGGTTTCACATCAGCACGTAGCTTCTCAAGTTCTTTACAGTACTCTGTTGGAAGTATTTCGTTACGCATGGACATAATTTGGCCAAGCTTAACAAAAGTAGGACCCAATTCTTCTATTATCTTCCTCAGCTTTTCTGGTGTAATCCCCTTAACAAGATCATTTTTTACCAGTACTGAAACTATTTGACCTAGTCTTTTTTTATTATTATCGCTACTATTCTCCTGTCTCCCCATCAGTATCTGTCCTCTCCAATTCCGCAAGCTTAGCCTTAATTGCAGCTATCTCTTCCTTGCTTAGTTTTTCAAGCTGCTGGGCAATAGACAGCACATTTTTATCAGATGTACCTGTTTCTGATGAATTAGTGTTAGCTTTATCTACATCTGGTGTATCACATGTACTATAGGGGCCTTTTATCTTTGAATTAATATTTCTTTTAAGCTCTTCATTTAAAACCTTTCCCTGCTCAACAGTAAATTCACCCTTTTTTACAAGCTCGTCTAATACTTGTTTTGATTTTTCAGCCGTTGTTGCAACTGCACCTATTCCAGCTAGTACAATCTTTTTTAAATCATCACTAATATTATTAATCATAACATCCTCCTACGCCCCATATGGGCACATAAATTAATGTAATAAAACACCATATTCGCACAAGGTTTGAAACACATATCCTTTTGGTCAATCTGATATACTATTAAAGTACCCATTTGAATTTAAAAAAATCACAACATATTAATTCATAACTTATTTTTTATTGCTTTCCACTCATCAATTAGTATTCCATAGTGTTTTTCATCATCCCAAACGCCATTCTTGAATCTAACTTTCTTGAGCTCACCCTCTTTGGTCATCCCAACTTTTATCATGATATTTTCTGATTTAAAATTATTAGAATTACATCTAGCGCATATCTTATGTAGTCCTAGCTTTGTAAAGCCAAGTTCAATAAGTGAATTGGCAAGCTCGGCAGCATAGCCCTTTCCCCAGTATTGAGGAAGTAAAAAGTAACCTATTTCGCCACATCCGCCATTAGAATTCAGACTTTGAATAACCATATCGGCAAACCCAATAAATATATCCTCTTCACTCAGAAAAACAGCATAAGCATAAGAATTATTCTTATTAATCCTTCCATCATGATTAAGAAATCCCTTATAAAACTCTCTCATTTCCTCTTCATTTTCTATTTTATCTATCCATGCATACTTCATTACCTGTTCATTTGAAAATATAGAGCAAAACAGCTGATAGTCCTGCTCAGTAAAATATCTGTATTTTAGTCGTTGGCTTTCGAATTTCATTCTAACCTCCATATAAATTAGCTTCAATTAATATATTATTCTATTAATTGAAGCTAATATTCTTAACAAACATATAT
Organism: Bacillota bacterium; assembly: GCA_023416275.1. Taxonomy (GTDB): domain Bacteria; phylum Bacillota; class Clostridia; order Acetivibrionales; family DSM-1351; genus Ruminiclostridium. The sequence continues at coordinate 8,394 of JAEZIB010000100.1, forward strand.
TTTTTAAAGCATAAACCAACTTCCCAAAATCTTTCCCTTTAGTTCAATAAAATTCTGAATACGGTATTTTCTTCATTTGTATCAGTATGACTAATTTGATTTTTAGCACAAAAATTAAATATAAAATCCAAATTATATGCTCCCTTATTATAACCGTATATATACATAATAATATCTTTTTTACCTTCACTCAAACTCTTTTTAACTAAATTCTGAAATTCCATATAGTTATTGACTACTAAATTGTTATATACGAAATAATTATACTTTGTGCCAGTTGCAACAGGCCATTTACTAGTGTCCCAGCTATGGTCTTGTAAGAATCGCTCTTGAGTTAAGTTAAAATAATCATAATTTACATATCCTTCCTCATCAGGTGTAGGATCATTCCATGTTACATCTAGCATATAGTATTCATCATCCAGCTTCAAAATGTTCCAAGCATGATTTTCCTCTCTAGAAGTCCCAACAACTACATCACATTCTATTCCAACCTTATTCAGCAACAACTTTGTAACCTCTGCATAAGCCTGACATACGCCTGTGCCCTTGACTAACAACCCATAAGGGGTATATGACTCGTCTGGTATTGTGTCACTTATATAATTTTCATGATCATATTTGTAATTCTTTACTATATAATCGTGAATAGCTAATTCTTTCTCATAATCAGTCATATCATCGGATATAACTTCAGATATAATTTCCTCCATTTTATCAATAACCTCAAAATCCTCTGAAGACAATCTAGTTAAAGCAATATCATTTGTCATAGCTTTTTGTATTTTATGTACTTGAGAATAAACAATGTTCACTGTCAAATCAGCCATACTTTTGTAGTCCATCCAGCTTACATTGACCTTATTTGCTCCATACGGATTAATATCTAATTTATTAAAATCATCAAAAATATAGTCCGAGTTCTCAAAATTATTGCATTTTAAGTTTAATGTTGGTTGAAGTGTAATAGAAGCGACTCTTAATGCCTCCAAAAATTCAGCATGATTGTTTATAACTGTTCCGTCTTCAATATCTTTTCCATCTTGTACTTGTGTTGCCAAGGTTCTATTAACATAGACTGTCTTTGTGGTTCCATCCCACTTAACTTTAGCTCCAAAAGCCTCAGCTATATACTTTGCAGGCACATATGTTCTACCATCCTTAATTATGGCAGTTGTATCCATTTGCTTAGTTCGTCCATCTAATTGATAACTGCTCTTTCCTATGTATATTACTAACTCAGTATCACCAAAGTTAAATTCCGCTTTCTTAGCTCTCGCATTCCAAGTAACAGTGGCTCCTAATGCTTCACCAATATACTTTGCAGGTGTTTGAGTTCGTCCCTTAGCATCTACAAAAGGCTGCGCATCCGGAAAAACAAGCTTACTGTCATTTACCACAACAGTTATTTGAGGCTGTGCAGCAAATACCGTTGTTGAAAAAATAATAGTCAAGCTAAGTGCAATTATCGTTACTAATGAGATTTTTTTCATATTCTATCCATGTCTACTAACCAAACAGACAAACTATAGTTTGACACGGAATTTATACCCCCCTTAATAATTTTTTAAATAATCTACTCTTACGTCCAACTCTAGCCTTTAATACTAATTAACAAAATACATTTAAAAGAATTAACACTAATTCATGCAATTATTTCTAACCCAACTTTCCCAATGAAAAGTCTATTTAAAGTGCCGTTAAAATACCTAGTTACTAATTAAATAATACCACATACTCAATAGAATTTCTCTCTTTTTTGCATCCATTATAACGCCCAGATTGAAAATGAATTTTTTCGATTTTATACACCGCCAAAAACCACTTGTGGTTTTTGTGGCTCGAAAATGCACCTTGTTCGTACATACTTTGTTTTCGAGCTATTACATTCAGCGGCGTTTCATCGAGGCGGAAGATATTCTCACCGCCTGAAATCAATGCGATACCCGCCATTTATAGGAGTAAGATACATTTTCTTGCCTCGTTATATTTCAAATAAATTAAAACACTCCCAAATTTCAAATTGAAATCATATGATATTCCATGAAGGTGGTGTTTCTTATAATTAAGACTGGGGGTAATAGCAAGTGAAATTTATGAATCCTTTGACAAAGGCAATGATGAAAAGCAACAAACAATTAAGAGAGTTTCGCACTTCTGATAAAGCTAATACATCAGATAAATATGATTTTGAAACAAATTTAAATGCATTACTTGCTCAACAAAATTTTGCAAGTGAATTTTGCAAAAAGCTCTATACGGAGATTAATGAGTTTGATTCAAACCTAACAGCTGAAGATGAGGTAGTTGCCAGGCTTGTAAATTTTGGCGAAATAATACAGTTCGGAATAGAAAGTATAGGCTTTTCAGATCCAAGCCTTATAATTTTTAGCGGACATACCTCTGATGGTTCCCATGTACAATTAGTTCAGCACGTAAGTCAAATAAGCATACTACTTCTATCCGCTAAAAGGCCAGACCCTGAAAAACCAAAATTTCCAATTGGATTTCGCCAAGTAACTTAACTGTCTAATTATTTTTGATAAAAAATCGGAACACAATTATTAAAATATGGCTCGCTGAACGACAGTAAACATGCATAACTATTGCTTATAGTTTAGCATATTCGTGATTCACGTGATGTTTTTATATATATACATGAAATATCTTTGCATCTTAATTGGATTAAAATGAGTACAATTTAAATTAATGGATGAAGTCAATTACGTATCCAAGCTGTGCCATTAATTTAATTGTACTTTATATTTACCACAATCATATTCTCTATACGTTCAGCAAACCCTAAATAGTATGGACTTTAAAATAAACACCTCAAACTCTAAATTCACATTTACAAAATCTCAAAGCCCAATAATACGTTCCTGTTAAGTATACGGAACATATTCATTGGGCTTCTAGGTCTTTTGCTATAAAAAGCTCAAATTTCCTACATAAAAAGTTATTAGTGCGGCAGAATTATCAATGGTTTGTTTCAAAAAAACAGTTATACTCTATAGTTTACAAGGGTTTATTTTGTAAACAAGCTTAAATCAACAACTTCCGCCATCTTTTTGTACCCAGCAGGGCTAAGATGTAAATGATCCCCACTGTCATATGTCCCCAAAAGCATGGTTTGATTATTCGGATTTCTTACTGCAGCATCGAAATCTATAACCGCATCAAATTCACCGCTAGTTCTTATCCAATCATTTACCTCAGTTCTTACGCTTTCACCACTGGCATATTGTGAACCTCCAATAGGTGTAATTGTAGCTCCATATATACGTATATTATTTGCATGAGCTTTAGTAATAAATTGCTTATAAGCATTTATAATATTTGCTGAGGTAGCACCTGCGCCAATGTCATTCACACCTTCAAATATTATTGCATATTTAACTCCACCCTGTTCCAAAATGTCACGGTCAAATCTTGTAAGTGCTGTTGGTCCTAAACCGCCTGACAATATTGTGTTTCCACCTATGCCCATATTAAGCACTGAAACATTTGATGTTGCAGGATTTCCTAATAAACGAGTGGCAAAAACATCTGTCCATCTGTTATTTTCATTTGTTGTTGAGCCTCTTCCATCTGTGATTGAGTCACCTAAGATAGCTACAGAATCATATTTATCTTCTGTAAATACATCTATTCCAGTTATAATATACCAGTGGTCTGTCTTTACAGCCGAATTCATACTTGCACTAGTAACAGCATTACCTGTTTGTATGTAAGATGTTGTTCTCGAACCAGGATGACCTGTCAATGCAGAGGATACACTTCCAAAGTATATTGTAATAGCCATATTAGTAAGTTTAGTTAAATTGAAGTCTAGTGCGTCAGAAGTTACAGTTTTACCAGCAGCAATTGTTACAGACTCCTTACCATCAAATTTTATTACCTTATCTGTACCTGCTTGAATTGAGCTTCCACCTGCAGATGCTGCTAAATGCACTGAATTCATTACAACAGGAGAATTTCCATATTGATTGGAGAACTTCAATCTTACCTGATTTCCACCAATTGTGACACGAACAACTTGCCTGAGTGTGTTATTTGATAGTCCAGGACTTGGAGGCATATTGTTTTGTTCAGTTAACTGCGGTGAAGTTCCCCATGTTCCCACCCATTCATCTGTTACTACTGGAATATCCCCATCGGGCAGCTTGTTTATTATACCCAACAGATACTTCTTCATAATAGCAAAATCAACTGCATCTATTGCTTTATCAAGATTTAAATCCATTGAATCTTTATAAGCCTGACCCGGATTAATTAAATACTGCTTAAAGACTGCAAAATCCAAAGCGTCAATATTACCGTCATTATTACAATCCCCATAAACTACTGCACCAGCCTGCGTTGTTACAGCAGTTGCCACGCCAGCAAAGCTTCCAACATTACAAACACTTAAGCAAAGGCTTAGTACAATTAATAAAGGTAACACTCTTTTCTTTAAATTGAACATTTTCATTCCCCCATATTATGTTTTTCATTCCCCTAATTCGTTACAGGCATAATTGATTATTTTGAAAAATTAATGTAGAAATTAGTATAAATAGAAGCATAAAAATAAAGTGAAAAGTATCATAGAAATTATGCTTTGAGCTAAAAGTCAATCAGATCAGATTTTTTCCAACGCCTCCCTTCCTGATTGTCATATTTGGTAACGTATCATATTTCTGTAATTAAAAACTACATTACGCCCCACAAATGTATTGTATCATATATGGTAAAATCATCAAATAACAAGTGAAAGATTGGATTTTAGCGATTTAATGAAATAAATACTCAGAATACATTACTTGTTTTTAGCTAAAAAGATAAGGCATATAATTATTCCAACCCAACTTTCTAATGAAAAGTCTAGCCATGCTCAAATTTACCAATGGATTGTTGTTCAGTAAACTAACTTACAGAATTTTTAACTTTTCATTGATATCGCCACCACACCTACAATTTTCAACTGCGAAAGTATAATAACTTATAAAACAATAAGGAGATAGTATACATCCATCTCCTATTGTTAGTCCCTTTGTATTAAATTGTTTTACATTATTTATGTAAAATTAGCCTGTAGAATAACAACTTGTAGGAAAATAAATTTTTTAGTGGGTATAACTTTTTATAGTTGACAATGTATGTGAGTCATAATTTACCTTTTTAATGGTTCTCAAAGCATAAAAAACCGCCAAACCCACCGAATAACGGTTTTTCATGGTTGCGGAAGCGCGCAACATTGTTAGCTACGATATTATTTGGCTATATAAAAAAAGAACAAATTATCTCAATGGCATTCCGGACTTATCTCTAAAACTACCTGTTAATATCAATATTAAATCTATTAAAACTCCAATCCCTCCAAATCCCCATGTGAACAAGTATAATAAACCGGTGCCTATTTTCCCCGTATAAAATCTATGTATACCTAACCAGCCTAATAATAAGCATAGTATTGCTGCAACTGCTTTACTTTTTTGATTAATCATATAAGCATTATTCATATTATTGTTATTTGTATTAGTACTTGTGTTATTGTTTGTATTATTTATTATAATAGGGGGAGTATACTGACTTCTCGGCATCTGTTGTTGTCCATTAATTGTAGTAGCTGCTGCTTGCTGTTTAGTTTCATTAACTAAGTTAGCTACATCATTTTTGCAATACAACTTACCATTAACTTCAACTAAGCATTCTTTACAAAATAGTTTGCCACAGTATACACATGCTCCGGCAACTTCCTCTCCTGGGTGATTACAGCATTCCATGTTTGTATTACCTCCGCATTATAAGTATATATATAATTTACCACTATATGAATTATATTACAATATTATGTTATAGAATACTTATCCAGATGACATTTTGATTAAGAAGGTTTTTCAGACAGAAAAAACAAAGAAGCTAGGTTTAGATTTTTCTTTTTTGTTTTTTTGGTCAATTTTACTATTATTTATTGTAAACATTTAGAAAACACTAAATAAAAGACTTTTTGTGGTAAATTCGGAGCTCAGATGTACGGGACAACCACCAGAATAAAATTGTAACTTTATAAAATGAAATTAAAATATTATCTGAAATGCTGGTTCCTAAAGATTACACCACTAATCAAATCGGCACCTGGTTAGATAATTTAAGAAATAGTACTAGCGAAAGGGAAACCGTCTTACTTCACGTTGAACGTATAGACGTAACAAAGACCGAAATTAATGTAATATCAACAATAAATTCGGTCTTATGTGAAAATGGTTGCGGGGGCAGGACTTGAACCTACGACCTTCGGGTTATGAGCCCGACGAGCTACCAACTGCTCCACCCCGCGATGTATGAAATTTTAATGTACTAATAGTATATGCGGCAAATTATTTTTTATACACAAACTTGTTCTCGCCGACAACTATTATACTTTAACACAGAATTTTAAACATTGCAAGTATTTTTTTAAATTTCTTAAAGTGAATTTTAACCATTAAATTTCACTCGCCCTTTTTTTCTGTGGAATTTAATATACATATACAAAGTAGAATTTACCCTTTCAATTCCCCAGTAAAATTTCTTAATGCACTTGTAGCAATATAAATCCTCTATTGAAAAGTTAAATTCCGCCCCTTTCATTCGGGGATATTTTATGATTTTCGCTATACCTATTAACTATTATTCCACAGTAGTCCATATGATACTATTTTTATCAAAAATTCTAGACCTTTTCCTTATTATAAGGTATTATAATCACAGGAATATTTTAATTGCTTGTAATAAGCATTAATAATTTGCTTATCACGAAAAATATAATTAATTTATTAAAAAACGGAGGCTGTAATAATATGTTTAAATCTATTTTAAAAAAGACAACGGCTCTTTTATTAGCTGTAATTTGCACACTTTCATTTGCAACTAGCTGTTCAAAGTCAGACAAACCTGAATCTACAGGTAAACCTCAAGTACAGATTGAAATGGAAAACGGCGATAAGATGGTTCTTGAATTGTATCCCGAATATGCTCCTGAAACTGTTAATAATTTTGTTAGCTTGGCGGAATCAGGATTCTATGATGGTTTAACTTTCCATAGAATTGTTAAAGGGTTTATGATACAAGGCGGCGACCCTAAAGGTGACGGAACAGGTGGTTCAGAAAAAAACATAAAGGGTGAATTCAGCGGCAATGGATTTGAACAGAATACACTTAAGCATACTAGAGGCGTTATTTCAATGGCTAGAAGCCAGGATCCCAATTCAGCATCAAGCCAATTCTTTATTGTTCATGCAGACGCTGCATTTTTAGATGGTCAATATGCCGCATTTGGAAAGCTTATCAGCGGAGAAGATGTTCTTGATAAAATTGCAGAAACTCCAGTTGAAGCTAATCAGTTTTCTGGGGAAGTTTCCGTACCAACTGAACCCGTTAAAATTAAAACTGTAACAGTACTTAGCAAATAATAATTTTTCCAATAAAAATGGCAATTTTGATTGGAGGCAAAGTCTTCTGTCAAACATCAATTAAATAAATAATATAAAGTGAGCAGATGAGTTAATTAACCTGCTCACTTTTTTTATAACGCCGCTGATGTAATGAAATTTTTCTACATTCAAAAACTTCATTACATCAGCAGCGTTTCAAAGATATTCTCTCCACCTAAAAACCAAAGTTCTACCCGCCATTTATAGAAGTGGGGTACATTTTCTTGCGTCGATATAGTCATTTACGAGACAAACCCATCACAACTCCAGAACAGCAGTCCTTATCTGTTCAAGTGCCTTTTCAAGTATCGCTCTCGGACATGCCACATTCATTCTCATAAAGCCTTCTCCATTTAATCCGAAGTATGTGCCGGAACTCATTGCTACGCCCGCTTTTAAAGTCATAAACTTGATGAGCTGTTCTCCATTCAAGCCTAATTGCCTGCAATCAAGCCACATAAGATATGTTCCTTCTGGACGAACTGTTCTTATTTTCGGAATATATTCATCAAAATAGCTTTTAACAAAATTTACATTCTCCTCAATATATTCTATTAGCTGTTCCAGCCACTCCTCTCCATACTTAAAGGCGGCCTGAGTAGCAGCAATGCTGATGCAATTATTACCTTCCACATGAAGTTTATCCCACATTTGGTCAAATTTCTGCTTAAACTCTTCATTGGGAAAAATAACAATTGATGATTGAAGTCCAGCTAAATTAAAGGTTTTAGTAGCAGCAATACAGGATATTGTTATCCCTCTAACCTCATCTGATATTGAAGCAAATGGAGTATGCTTGTTTCCCCATAAAATCAAATCAGAATGAATTTCATCTGAAATTACCTTTATACCATATCTCAGACATATTTCTCCCAATTTCTTCAATTCATCAAATGACCATACTCTTCCTACAGGATTGTGCGGGCTGCACAGAATCAAATATTTTGCCCCCTGCTTTGCTTTTTCCACTAAGTCCTCATAATTCATATAGAACCTGCCATCAACTTCCTTTAATGGACTTTCCAGCAGTTCTCTAGAGGCTTGCTTAACTGCATTATAAAAAGGACGATATACAGGTGTTTGTATTATAACTTTGTCCTCTGGATTAGTTAGTTTTTGAATAATCATGCATATTGTAGGCATAACTCCTAAACTAAAGCTCATTAACTTTTTATCTATGTTCCAGTTCTTCCTTCTCTTTTGAAATTCACAAACATCATCAAAATATGAATCGGGTCTTAATGTATATCCAAATATACCATGTGCTATTCTCTCATTCATAGCATCTATAATAGGCTGAGCTACTTTAAAATCCATATCTGCAACCCATAAAGGTATAACATCTGAAGCTCCATATAGTTCTTCTAGATTTGTATACTTTTCTGCAAATGTAGCTTTTCTATCAATTATTTCATCAAAGTTGTATTTCATATTTTCTCTCCTTACTGACAGTATGAACAGAACTAACAGACAAGTAATTTGATTAAAATAAATAAAGGACTAAGATTATATAATAATCTCAATCCTTTATTTGGTGCCGAAGACCGGAATCGAACCGGTACGGAGGGTTAACTCCGCAGGATTTTAAGTCCTGTGCGTCTGCCAGTTCCGCCACTTCGGCTTGCTATTGTCGCTAATCACTCGCGACTAGATTATTATAATACTATAAGCACTAAAGTGTCAACACCTAAATTAAAAAATTTTAAATATATTTAACCCTAATTTTTATATTTTTATAGTACACGTAAATCTTAATTTATATTAAGTAAGATATATGCATTATATAACATACGTAATAAGACCATTACAAGCGCCTATTAGTTAATGTGCAAAAGATACTTTGAAATGAAAATGAATATTCTGCAACTATATATAAAATCAACGCTAATTAATACTGGGCTGATTTTTTATATCCGCCGCCTCCCCGTTTTGAATCAACATTTTTCTTCAAGTCATGTAGCCTTTCATCGCTATCCTTCATAAATTTCGCTAAGCGATCCTCAAATGATGTATTGCTGGCACCATTTTTGCTACTATTCCATTCTATCTCAATTGGAGGCTTAACAGACACTGCAGCTTGTTTTGGCTCGCAAGCTTTTTTTATAGAAAGACTCACTTTACCATTTGAATCAATTGAGACAACTTTAACCTTTACTATCTGGTTTTCTTTAAGATGAGCACTGATGTCCTTAACGTACTCCTGAGCAACTTCGGAAATATGAACTAATCCTGTTCTCCCTTCCGGTAATTGAACAAATGCCCCAAATGCGGTAATGCCAGAAACCTTACCCTCAACTATTGTACCTACTTCAAGCGGCATAAAATAAGAAATCCTCCCCAGTTAACCAAGCCTACTACGTACAAGCACTTAATATCTATTAAGCTATCTTATTACATTTACGTCAAGCTATAGTTATTTATTAGTATCAATATATATTTTTTCATTATCCTTAATATAGCCTAATTTTGCTCTAGCCATTTGCTCATAAAACTCATCAGTATTAATTATTGATTTCTGCTTCAAAAGCTGCTGATTCTTGGCTGTCTCACTATTAATGTTTTTTTGCAGTTCTTGATTCTTAAGTTCTTTTTCATCAATACTGATTTGAAGTGTATATAACGTATACCCAAAATAACAAACTGAAGCAATAACTAAATAAGTCAACAATTTTAACTTCTTTTGTTTTTTCATTATTAACCCTCTCATCAATATCTTTTGTAAAATAAAAATTCGCACTCCAACATTTTCTATATTCTATATGTCGGTAAAAACTCCTGCAATATTAAATATTTTTTTAATCTTTTTTTATTTTTTTTAAGGAAGCTAACCTCTTTAATTTCTTCTCAGTAACATTACTTGCTTTACTGCTAAAACCTTTTATTTTATCAAATAATATTTTAGTAACTTTTAAAGCTTGATTGGAAATAAATGAAATTGGTTTTTCCAATATAGCATATATTTTTTTTAAGATAGTTTTTACTAATATAAATAAAGGCTTAAAAATAAACCCGAACAATTTATATAGTAATTTTAGTATTAATTTTACAACCTTATATAGCATAATAAAAGGATAACTTATTACCTTAAATATAAATAAAATTATTCTTTTTATTATATTAATAATCATTACAGAGGAAGCAATAAATATGCCGCTAAATATTGACTCATATAGTAATACTCCAATAATATTTCCTATAAATATGTAACCACGTATTTCACCGCTATTACTTTTATACACTGTAATGAATAAAAATACTGCAGCTGCAAGCCAGTAAATAATATCTTCTAAACTTACTATTATAGCATTTGTTTTTATTGCTCTCCTTTTTATTCTTAAAAAATCATAAAAGAAAGCTGCAATCGCACCGCCAACAATTGCATAAATGAATATGTATACCTGGTCTACAATATGTATCATTAGCATTACCACAAGCCTTTACTGTTTAATAATTGTCGCCTAAAGCTACTTAAACATTTTTCCAAAGAAAGACTTTGATTTACCAATTTCACCATCGCTGTATTCTAAAGAATAAATATCTCCCTCAATAATAAGTTCATTGCTCTCAAGACAAAGTTTATTTATGTGAAGCTCTCCACCGCGTATAATAAGTATTCCTAAATCCGTTATTGCAATTATCATCTGTTCATTAAAGCTTTCAACATCTACAACACCAGTAACAATTAGTTTTTCTCTGTTTTCAAGCAGTAAAGTTTGATTTTTCGGCTTTGCTATTTTCTTTTCTTCCATTATCGAATCCCTCCTTTATCTTATACATATGCATGTACAAATAAAAAAAGAACAAACACGCATTGCGTTTTGCTCTTCTTTAAAATTACTTTTTAAATTTACCTTTTAAAAAATTTGTTACTTTATAACGTACATCTCTTTTGCATCATCCTTTGTTACATGTTCTGTGACCCTAGTTATTTCAATTGTCGTTGTATTGTTTCCAAATTGAATTTCAATTACATCGCCAACCTTAACCTCAGAACCCGGTTTAGCAATCTTATCATTGATTTTAACTCTACCTTGCTCACAAACTTCATTAGCAACTGTTCTTCTTTTGATAATCCTGCTAACCTTCAAATACTTGTCTATTCTCATTTTAACCTCCAAGCCGCTTTCGGCAGATAAAATAATTCCTTTAGCGGTGAAGTACTTTTTAAGCTAATTTAAACCCCCTGTTTGACTTTTTACATACAACTATAGAAACCTCTAAAAGCTAATCTCCATCATCTCCAGATTCTCAATTGTACTTAAATAGCACATATACTATCTATTAAAAGAAGTCTGGGTGCTTATGTGCTTAAATAAATAAATCCGCTAGATATTCTACTAAATCGATATCCTCCTATTGGTTAACCTTTTCTTTCAAGTCTTTACCAGCTTTAAATGTAGGAACTTTACTCTCTGGAATATCAATTTCCTCCATTGTTTGAGGGTTTCGTCCCTTTCTAGCTGCTCTTTGTTTAACCTCAAATGATCCAAAGCCTATTAACTGAACCTTATCATCATTTGCCAATGCTTCTTCCACACTTTCAATTAATGCACTTAGCGCTTTCTCAGAATCTTTTTTAGTCAATCCTGATTTTTCAGCAATGCTGTCTACTAATTCTGACTTATTCATTAACAATTCCTCCCATAAGGTGTATTATAGTATGATTCTAACCATTTTTATCATATTTATGCATTTTTGCCTCTTCCCAAAGCTCATCCATCTCAGAAAGGGTCATTTCATTAATATTTTTACCAATTTCTAAAGCTCTTCTCTCAACAATTTCAAATCTTCTGATAAATTTATTAGTGGACTGAGACAAAGAAAGTTCAGGATGTACCTTTAGAAATCTTGATAAATTGACAATTGAAAACAATACATCACCTAACTCATCCTCAATACCTGCTTTATCTGACTTTTTATACTCGGCTTCAAGCTCATTTATTTCCTCCCTGATTTTAGCAAAAACATCATCTGTATTATCCCAATCAAACCCCACCTGAGCAGCCTTCTGCTGCACTTTAAAGCTTCTCATAAGGGCAGGTAAATTTGCTGGTACATCCTCAAGCACAGAAGTCTGATTGATACTACCCTTCTCCTTTTTCTTGATTTCCTCCCAATTTTTTAGAACCTCACTGGATGTTTCAGCACTGACATTTCCAAAAACATGCGGATGGCGATGAATCATCTTGTCACAAACTCCATCTATAACGTCTTCTATACTGAAATCCCCGTTGTCTCTTGCTATCTGAGCATGAAATACTACCTGCAGCAAAACATCTCCCAGCTCCTCACACATTCTCTTTTTATCTTCTAAATCCACAACCTCCAAATACTCATAGGTTTCTTCTATCAGATACTTTTTCAGACTCTGATGAGTTTGCTCTCTGTCCCACGGACAGCCTTCTTTACTTCTCAGAATCTCCATAATATTTATCAATCTCTCCAGTTTACCATTATCCATTTTGGGGTTCTCCTTATTTTCAACATAAATTATTAACATAATAAAAAGTCAATTTGCTGTTATTCTATCTACGTCTATTTTCAGTATAAAAGCAAAATCAACTTTGATACACGTATATATTCTAAACCACCAAATATACAATTGAACAAAAATTTTAAAGCTAATCCTACTATAGCTGAATTTATTTTTTATTATACTATATTTTTTATTCATAAGGAAAGAATATGTAAAATCCAAGTTAGGATATTGAGTTTTTTAAACGACAAAAATTTATAAGCAAGTCCATTATTATTTCTAGCAATTATTGATAGAAGCAAAGTCAATTACTATTGGCAAGCCTAACAAAATCAAGAGAACAATTATAAAACAAGTTAACTTGACTCATAGTAAGTGCAAAGGTTTTTTCGAGGTTGAATCATTACAAAGGCTTGGAACAGTAATTGACTTTAGATATTTATCTAAATTGTACTCCTATTTAGTCCATTTAAGATACAAAGGTTTAGTGTACAATAATAACTTTTGTTGGTTCAAATCCGTATGTAACTATCAAATTACATTCTCCGTTTCGTCATCTGTTATCACTTCAAATAATTCCTCATCTAGATTTTCACTTGAAACTTCCATAGCTTCTTCATTTGAGACATCATGTAAATCATTTGCATCCATTCCCTTATACTTTGAATCAGCAAAAAACACCCTGTCAGCAACTACCTCTGTGACATAATGCTTATTTTTCTGATCATCTTCCCACATTCTTGTGTGGATACATCCCTGCAATGCTATTCGATGCCCTTTCGCAAAATACTTGCTTGAAAATTCAGCTGTTTTACCCCAAGTTACAATGGGAATAAAATCTGTTCTCTTATTCTCAGACATTTTTTTAATTTCTCTGTCTACTGCCAATACAAAGGAAGCTACAGCTTTAGAATTTTTTGAAGTGTAGCGTAAATCAACATCCTTTGTTAACCTACCAACAAGACTTACATTATTCATAATTATTCTCCTTTTGCTCTAACATTAAGAGCTTATATTTATATTATTACTGCTCTCAAACTAAACTCATAAATTCTTAAAACAATTTCCTTGTATATTTATTGTTTAATTTTAAAGAGCATATGTAACCTAAGAAAAATTAATATTATTGAGATACTTAGCCAAACACAGAATTGATAATTTTAGAAATACTGCAGAAATAGTCTTTATACCTGTCCATATCGTATAGTTCATTATCATTAGATAGAACATAGAAAAATTCATTAAATTGATTCTTGGTATTGCTATAAATTGAAATGTTTAAGAAAGCCACAAAAGATGTAGTAATTTTTAGAAATTGCAGACAAATGCTAACTCTATGCATTATTTATTCAAAATACTCATTTTAAGTATTTTAATGGATTAGTTTTTTTAATGTGATATTTCCTTCATATGTCTCATGTTTTCAGAATAACCGACCTAAAGCAAATAACTATTTTTATTAATAAAAATTAAAAATTAAATTTGGAATAAATTAAAAGATAATCTAAGAAAATATTAAGAAATGAACATCTATGTAATTTTTATAGATGTATAAGCTATATTATATAGCATTTGGTATTAACTGTCAACATTTAATTATTATAAAGGAGAAGACCTAGTACTTCAATCCTCTCCTTAAGTTAATGCTAGCTTAATTTCTTTATACTTTTATTATATTATAATAACCTATTCACTCAACAGTATTTTTGTTAATTATTGTTCCATTTGTTTACCTAAAAAACTTGCCGCTGATTGAGCAAGCTTAACTTCAATCTCACCCATTTTTGAATTGGCATCAGTAGCCAGCAATATAACTGAACCTATTGGGTCACCTTCAGATATTATAGGAGAAACTACTTGCGCTGTATACTTTCTCTCCCCGTTTTCATCCGCCAATATCAAAATAGCTTTTTCTTCAGGAGATTTTATAAGTAAAGTAGTTTTATCCTCAATGGTTTTTTCTACTTCACTGCTCAATTGTTTCTCAAGAAATTCCTTTTTTGATGCACCAGAGACTGCAATTATTGAATCTCTGTCAGTTATACAAGTAATGTGTCCGCTTGTTTTATGCAATGATTCTGCATATTGTGTGGCAAAATCGCTGAGCTCTCCTATAGGAGAATACTTCTTTAAAATAACCTCTCCTTCCTTGTCGGTAAATATCTCTAATGGGTCGCCTTCCCTGATTCTTAAGGTCCTTCGTATCTCTTTTGGTATTACTATTCTTCCCAAATCGTCTATTCGTCTAACTATTCCAGTTGCTTTCAATTTAGTATTACCTCCTTAATAGGTTATTTTAGTCTTAGTATTGTTAAGTTGATGATTTTTTATACATAATTGGTAACTCAATTGATACCATCCATTTTTTCGCATTAAAAAAAGAGAACCACATGTGTGATTCCCTCTTTTCTAAGAAATTATTTTATTTTCCGTATAGCTCTAAATTTAATTTGTTTAATACGTTATCATTTTTTACAATTTCAAATTGCTTATCTTTCTTCCAACCTTCCAACTTTTTGTTAAAGTCTTCAGAAAACTTTGTATACTTAAGATTAGATTTTATTTGCTCTTGAACTTCTTTAAAATCTTTAATTCCACGCTTTTCTATTCTTACTATATCATAACCATAAGAAGCTTCAACAATGCCAATTGTTCCTACATCATTTGAAAAAGTCCACTTCTCAAGTTCAGCCAACACAGCATACTGTGTGCTTAATTCACCATTTAAGAAAGTCATCTCAACATTTTCAGCAGTAGTTGTTGATTTATTTTCTGCTGCCAAAGTCTTCATATCTTTACCAGCTTTAATTTGTGTTACTATATTGTCTGCTTGCTTCTTCAACTCACTCTTCTTTCCTTCACTAACAGGTGCGCCATTACTATCAAGTGTAGAAAGCACTATGTGTGATATAGTAGCCTGTTCAAATATGTCTTTATTATCGTTATAATACTTATTTACTTCCTCATCAGTAACAGCTAACTTACTATTTGCTTGCTCTGAACTAAAATAATTCTGTTGTAAAACAAGCCCCTTATAAAACTCCTTGAACTCCTCTAACGTTACACCATAATTGCTCTCAATTGAAGTCTTAGCAGCCTCTTCACTGCCATATTGTTGAGTAATAGTAGAGTCTATATTAGCTAAGTCCTCTTTTGAAAGCTTAATACCAGCCTCTTCAGCCTTTATCAGCATAATTTTATTTTCCTGCAGTTGGTCTAATGTATCTTTTTGTATTTGCTCCTTAATTGCTTCCCCATTCTTCTGTTGATTCCAGTCATAACTATCTATTGTGGTATTGGCATCAACGCCTGCACTTGCTATAAACTGCTGCATATTAACTTTTGAAATTACTTTATATTCCTGCTCTGTTATTTTTTGCTTGTCCACTGTAGCTACATACCCTGCTGACCATGGCCTAAAAATAAATAATACTACAGCAGCTGCTATTATTACCAGAGCAGCAGAAACTCCAATAATTAAACCCTTTGATTTTTTCTTTCCTTTAGTCTTTACAGTTTCTTTTTCACTGGTAGCTGCAATTTCGCTTTCTTTTGCATCTGTGCTTGTATCAGCAATTGTATTTTCTATTGCTTCCTCATTTACATTTGCATTTTCATTTACATTCTCATTCTCCAAAGGTAATCGCTCCCCATTATATATTTTTCCAACTCATGAATCCTGTATTTTACAAAATCCCACTATAATAATTATATTCAATTATTCTAAATACTGCAATTTAATAATGTCATGTAATAAAATCTTAATATTTGTCAGTATATCTTTTGTATTATTACTAACGAGTTTATATGTTATATATGGACTGCTGCTTGCATTGAACAAAATCCTTCTAGGGTATTTATCCATAAGACTTCCGATATATAATGATATTTTTACTGCAGATTTACTTAATTGTAAAATAATAAAGTTGTCCTTTTGCTGCACATTAATAAATCCGCATTTCTTTGCAAGCATCTTTATACATGCAATATCCATCAAATTTTCTACTTCCTCTGGTATATCTCCGTATCTATCTATAAGCTCATCCTTAATATCAATTACATCATTTTCATCAAGTATGGCTGCTATTTTCTTGTACATATCTATTTTTAGTTCCTCAGAACTAATATAATCATCATCAATATATGCACTGACATTTAAATCAATTGAAATTTCCTCATCAAATAGATTACTGCTATCACCACTATATTCACGAACAGCTTCCTCAAGCAGCTTGCAATACATTTCATATCCTACTGTTTCCATATGTCCGTGCTGTTCAGAGCCAAGTAAATTACCAGCCCCTCTGATTTCCAGATCTCTCATTGCTATCCTGAATCCCGAGCCAAACTCAGTAAATTCTTTTATGGCCTGAAGTCTTTTTTCAGCCACCTCAGACAATGCTTTATCCCTTTTGTAAGTAATATACGCATATGCCAATCTATTTGAGCGGCCTACTCTGCCTCTGATTTGATATAGTTGAGACAGTCCCATTCTGTCTGCATCCTCAACTATTATGGTGTTGACATTTGGCATGTCTAGACCTGATTCAATAATTGTTGTGCAAACCAGAACATCATATTCGCCGTTTATAAAGCTATACATAACATCTTCTAACTCTTTTTCATTCATTTGACCATGAGCTATAGCTACTCTTGCCTCAGGTACAAGCGCCTTAATTTCATTAGCCTTAAGTTCAATTCCTCTAACCCTGTTATATAGATAGAAAACCTGACCGTTTCGTGAAAGTTCTCTGATTATACCATCTCTTATTAATTCAGCATTATGTTCCATTACATATGTTTGAACAGGGTAACGCTCCTCAGGTGGATCTTCTATAACACTTATGTCTCTTATTCCCACTAAAGACATGTGTAAGGTTCTCGGTATTGGTGTAGCTGTTAAAGTAAGTGCATCTACATTTGGCTTTATTGCTTTTAGCTTTTCTTTGTGAGTTACTCCAAATCTTTGTTCTTCATCAACTACAAGAAGTCCTAAGTCTTTGAATTCAATGTCCTTTTGCAGTATTCTATGAGTTCCAATTAATACATCTATATTTCCACTTTTCACAGACTTAATTATTTTTTTCTGTTCAGCCGCCGTTCGAAACCTGCTTATTACATCTACTGTTACAGGAAAATCACTCATTCTTTTCTTGAAGTTTTCATACTGCTGCTGCGCCAATATAGTTGTTGGAACAAGGTAAGCCACCTGTTTTCCATCCATTACAGCCTTAAATACCGCTCTTATTGCAACCTCAGTCTTTCCATATCCCACATCACCACAGAGAAGCCTATCCATGTGCTTATCTGATTCCATATCCTTCTTTATTTCATCAATACACTTTAGCTGATCATCCGTTTCATCATAAGGAAAAATTTCTTCAAACTGCCTTTGCCAAACTGTATCTTTAGAAAAAACAAATCCATTTGCCACTTCACGTTGTGCATATAACTTAATTAACTCAGCAGCAAGCTCTCTAAGAGACTCCTTAACCCTATTTTTTGTTTTAGCCCATTCAGTACCACCAAGTTTATTAACCTTTGGCGCTTTGCCCTCTGAACCTATATATTTTTGAATTAAATCCAGCTGATTTGTGGGAATATACAAAAAACCATTATCCTGGTATTTTATTTTAAGGTAATCTCTCTTTATTTCACCAACTGATAGCTTTTCAATACCTATATATTGTCCAATTCCATGTGCTTGGTGAACAACAAAATCACCTACATTCAAGTCAGAGAATGCTTTTATTTTATTACCATCATGCTTAGATTTCGCCTTTTTTATCCTTTTGTCTTGTCCAAATACTTCTTTGTCACTTATTATTACAAAACCTATAGTAGGGTACTCAAACCCCTTTTGAAGGCTTCCACGGGTTATAACAACCTCTTTGTTTAAAAGTTCTCTATCAAGGTCATCTACAAAGTTTGCAGCTATTTCATTAGTTGCCAGTGTTTCAACCAATCTGTGACCTCTTCCGCTAGGCCCCGAAAGAACAACAATTTTATAATCCTTTTCCCTCAAATGTTGAATATCACTAACAAGCAAATCCATATGATTTTGATATGAATTGCCAGTCCTGCACGGAATTGAAATTTGATTATATGGTCTAATAAATGAATTATTTGATGAAATTGCAGCCATTGTAACAGTTCTTAATCTATGAACACTCTTTAAAATGTAGTCCATCGAGTGACTCCAGCTTGCTCCGTTTGGCAGCATTGCACCCTTCTCAAGCATGCTTTTTGACAATTCATCCTGTTCAAGGACTAGGTTTTCAATTCTCTGTTCAATTCGTATTGTTTCATCAAAGACGGCTATCACATTGCTGTCAATGTAATCAAGAATTGATGCTGGATTTTCCAGTATATATGGCAGATATCTGTCTATTCCTGCAAAATAGTGATTTGTGTTAATTTTTTCAATATCCTCATTAACTCTTTTTACTATATTGCTGCTTATATCAGAATTTCCTTTTTTGTTTAGGTGCTTGACATATTCTGATAAATCTTTATTAATTTTAGAAATAATATCTCCCTTTGTACCTTGCTTATATACAACATCTCTGGCAGGTGATATCTGACATTGGTCTATTGCTTGCGTTGAGCGCTGGGTTGTGGCATCAAAGTACCTAATGGAATCAACTTCTGTATCAAAAAGTTCTATACGCAAGGGCTGTTCTTCGTTTATTGAAAATATGTCAATAATTCCTCCACGAATTGCAAACTGCGCCTTTCCTTCTACTAATTCAACTCTTTCATATCCATATAATATCAGTTTTGATATTAGCTCATCTAATTCAATTTGTGTTCCAATATTAAAGGATATAATTCCATCACTGAATATATCCATCGGGGATATCATCTGAACAAGTGCTTCTGCTGAAACAACTAACATTTTATAGTCGCCATGCATACATCTTAATAGAGTTTTAACTCTTTGATAAATAATATCGTTACTCCTAGCCTCAACATTGTAAAGCATAGTTTCCTTCGGCGGTAAATATAGCACATCCTCACCCAGAAATAATGAAAAGTCATCAAATACTCTTCTAGCCTGCATTTCATTATATGTTATAAACAGACCTCTGGTCTTTGCATGAGTGCACAATGAATATATTAAATGAACCTTCTGAGAATCAGACGGTCCAATAACTGAAACAGCACCCATATTTCCCTTTATAGCGGATAAAAGTGTATTATACTCTTTTAATTTTAATAGAGGATCTGTAAATAAATTCATTTCTGTGCCTCCAAATTATTGTTTAGAATTAATGCTGCACTATGACAGTCGAGTTACTTATTGTAACAATTCATAGCCTTTTCAGGACCGCTTTTTGTTACCATTATAGCCGCTTCAGCTGCTTTTTCAATACTATTAAATATTATTTCCCATTCATCCTTAGGAAACTTGCTTAGCACATAGTCTGCAAGATCCCACTTTTCAGGCGGACGTCCAATGCCAATCCTTATCCTGGGAAAGTTTTCTGCTTGAAGCTGATAAATTATAGACTTCATACCATTATGAGATCCAGAACTGCCTTTTGGTCTAACTCTTATTTTACCCGGTTCTAAGTCAATATCATCATAAATAACTATCACTCTGTCTAATGAAAGCTTGTACCAAGTCACAACTTCTCTGACACTTTCACCACTTAAATTCATAAATGTTTGAGGTTTTAGAAGTATAACTCTTGTTCCATCAACTAAACCATCACCATAAACTGCTTTATAGCCAATCTTAGACAATTTTATATTATGCTTTTCTGAAAGGTAATCTATTGTATTAAATCCAACATTATGTCTGGTATTTTCGTATTTATTACCCGGATTACCAAGCCCTACAATCAGAAATATGTCCTCCAAATTAGTACCTCCAGTCCCTTATAACGCTAATCAACACCTGCCATATACAAAGCTTATCATCAATTAATCTCATATTTAAAAGGGCGGCTCCCAAACAACACAAGTTGATAAACCAACATTGCTATGTCAGATAAGAACCACCCAAAAAAGTAAAGTCAATTACTATAGTCTCCATATTCTATCGGCCAATGGCTTTGAACTGCAATTGACTTTGGTAATTTACACCTGAGTAAATAAAGTACTAATTGATATATCTCCATATATTCTTTCAATTGCCTCTGCTAAAATACTTGCAACTGATAATGCTGTTATCTTATCAATTTTCTTTTCTTCACTAAGAGGAATAGTATTTAAAACTACCATCTCTTTTATAGCCGATGCTTGTATTCTCTGAATAGCTGGACCAGAAAGAACTGCATGTGTGCAGCATGCATATACTTCCTTTGCACCTGCTTCAATTAATGCATTTGCTCCATTAACGATAGTACCAGCTGTATCTATCAAGTCATCAACAAGTACACATTTTTTATTTCTAATATCACCAATAATATTCATTACCTCAGATACATTTGCCTTGGGTCTTCGCTTATCTATAATAGCTAACGGACATTCTAGTCTTTCAGCCACTTTTCTGGACCTTGTAACGCTGCCTACATCAGGAGAAACTATAACTAAATCATCGTGATTTATAAATTTTTCTTTAAGATATTCTGCTATAATAGGCAATCCTAATAGATGATCTACTGGAATATCAAAGAAGCCCTGGATTTGTGGAGCATGTAAATCCATTGTTAATATTCTGTCTGCACCAGCAGTAGTAATTAGGTTTGCAACTAATTTAGCTGAAATAGGATCTCTAGCCCTAGCTTTTCTATCTTGTCTTGCATATCCAAAGTATGGAATAACAGCAGTAATTCTACCAGCAGAAGCTCTCTTTATTGCATCAATCATAACCAAAAGTTCCATAAGATTATCATTTACTGGTTGACATGTCGATTGAATAATAAAAACGTCCGAGCCTCTTACTACCTCTCCGATGTTTACAGCAGTTTCTCCATCACTAAAGCCACCAACACTAGCAATACCTACAGGAATACCTATTTTATCGGCAATTTCATTAACTAATCCTCTATTTGAATTTCCTGCAAATATTTTTATGTCCTTTCCATGCAAATTCATTTCAATTCTCCTTTTTAACCGCTATGTTTTAATTTATTTTCATTATAACCCGTATTATAATGTCTGCTTTATAACACCTAGATTCAAAACAAAATTTTTCGGTTTTATACACCGTCAAAAACCACTTGTGGTTTTTGTGGCTCGAAAATGCACCTTGTTCGTACATACTTTATTTTCGAGCTATTACATTCAGCAGCGTGTAAGCGAGGCGGAAGATATCCTGACCGCCTGAAAACCAAAGAGGCACTCGCCACTTATAGA
The DNA here is from genome assembly GCA_023416275.1 of Bacillota bacterium. Lineage (GTDB taxonomy): Bacteria > Bacillota > Clostridia > Acetivibrionales > DSM-1351 > Ruminiclostridium. Next base: position 30,633 of record JAEZIB010000100.1, read on the forward strand.
AGTGGGGGACATTTTCTTGCCTCGTTATAATATGCTTAACATATCATAAACCATATTCTGTTTTTGATTGGAAGCATTTTTGCTAATTTGTGATTTTTTTAACTAAAACTTAATATTTTTATGCAAAAAGCCAACGAGTCGACAACAAATTAATATGATTAAAGCGCATTTTATAATCAAATTAATACCACTAAAAGTGCTATTCTCGATTCATACCTTTTTTACTAACCCAATCATGCTTTATCACCTGACGTTCACGAGCTATTGCCAATGAGTTTTCGGGCACAGCATCTGTTATAGTAGAACCAGCGGCTGTATAAGCACCACTGTGAACTATCACAGGTGAAACTAAGTTAGTATTACATCCAATAAAGCAATTATCCTCAACTATAGTCTTATTTTTATGCTTGCCATCATAATTGACAACTACAACTCCACAACCTACATTTACATTTTTTCCTACCTCAGCATCTCCTATATAGGTTAAGTGTGAAATTTTTGTTCTATCTCCTATAACAGACTTCTTAATTTCCACAAAATCACCGATCTTTACTTTGCTTCCAATAATACTCCCTGGTCTCAAATATGCAAACGGACCAACATGCGTTTCATCACCTATAGAACTGTCAATAGCAGTAGAATTAGCCACTTCTACGTTATTTCCAATATTACAGTTTGAAATTCTTGAATTAGGTCCAATTATACAATCTTCACCAATAGCGGTATTCCCCTGAAGTATGGTATTGGGCAAAATAATACTGTCCATGCCAATTTCAACACCATAATCAATATACGTAGATAATGGGTCAACAATTGTAACACCGGAAAGCATTATTTGTTGATTAATCCTAGATTTGATTTCTTCTGTTGCCAAAGAGAGCGCCACCCTATCCTTAACTATAAGGAATTGGCTTTTATCCTCATAAATGCTTTTATTAGATTTCTCTGTGGCTTGAAAAATTTTTTTAAGAATGTCTCTGGAAAGGCTTAGAACATTTAGCTCATCTAGCTTCTTAAGTAAAACCTCACAATCAAAAGCATAAACTACTGCTTCCCCGTCACTAGCAAATACAGCTGTTGCATTATTACCTTCAGCTATATGAATTTTGAAAAGTCGCTGAACTGTTTCTGCTAATATCAAAGGTTGATCTGACCAACTTATTACCACTTGCTGGGCTTGGCTAAGAATTTCTTTACATTGCTCCAAATCCTGAAATGAGATAGATTGGATATTATTAGTTACTTCTTCCACTGGAATTATAGACCATTGTTGGACACTTTGTCCTAAAATATTATGGTGCTCTTTTACAAATTTTGATTTAAAAGCACAATTGTTATTGTCAGAAATAACCAATCCTAAATTCATATTCATTGTCAAAGCCTCCATTTATTTTTACAGGATATATTCTCTCATTTTTACAGAATAATTTCAACCCATTACAATAACTAAATATTTATACATAATTATATTTAAGTTGTGCAATTTTCTATATCCTAATAGACAATTCTGATAAAGCATTAAAAAAAAGGATACCAATTAAAGTATCCTTTATAATCTTTCCTAAATCTTTCCTAAACTTTTCCTAAACTTTTCCTGAATCTTTCCTAAATTCATTCAAATTTCTTATAAGTTTTCGTAACTTGCTAATATTGCACTTTGAAGCTTTTCTCTTGCTTGTGCATTTATTGGATGCGCAATGTCTCTAAACTCACCATCTGGTGTCTTTCTGCTTGGCATCGCCATGAACAAACCGTTCTGGCTTTCAATAATTTTGATATCATGCACAACAAACTCGTTATCAAATGTTACCGATACAACTGCTTTCATTTTTCCTTCTGTTTCGATTTTCCTAATTCTAATGTCTGTGATTTCCATAATGGCAAAACCTCCAAGAAATATTATGTGATTATATCTAATATTCGCCAATAATTCAGACATTCCTTCTTTTTTAAATGAAATTTTGCAATATATTCATATTATTCAATTTGAATTTTGCGGAATTTTGTTTATTTACTTGGTTTTATGTCAATTTCTGTATCTTCTTGGAAATCTAGACACGAATTTAGAGTAACTAATGAGTAATATTTATCTACCAATTTCTTTTCAGGTTGATTTGTTTCAATAAGAACTCCTATACCAACAACTTCACTTTCGAATTGATTTGCCATCTCAATAATGCCTTTTGATGTTCCGCCACCCTTCATAAAGTCATCAATAAATAAAATCTTGGAATTTTTCTTTAGTGACTTCACAGGAAGTACCATAGTCTGTATTTTTTTTGATGATCCTGAAAGATAGTTAATATTTACAGATGCTCCATCAGTAGCTACATTATAGTGCCTTACAATAACTAGAGGAACATCCAAGTACTGAGCAGTCGCAAACGCTAGCGGAATTCCTTTAGTCTCTACAGTTATCACATAATCCAATTCTAAATTAAAGAATTTACTTGCAAATATCATAGCAATCTTATTTACCCATTCAGGGTTATATATAATGTCAAGGATATAAAGATAGCCTCCAGGCAGTACTCTGTCTTGTTTTGATAGTTCCTTTGAAAGCTCATCAAGTGTTAACTGAATATCGTCTTCATTCATACAAGGAACATATTTAACTCCTCCTGAAGCGCCAGCAATAGTAATGATATTTCCCAAAGAATTTTTTTGAAAAGTTTTCTGCAAAAAGTCCAAATCCTCGCTAATTGTAGATTTAGCCGAACCGAACATTCCCGAAAAGTAACCTAAAGTAAAAATCTTATTGGGATTGTCACATAATGTCTTCATTATAATTGTAAGTCTTTCATTTCGTTGGATCTTATCCATTTTATCTCCCCACATCTTTAGTTTGCAATTATCTAATATCTGCCGTCAGTACGTGCATCTAAACAAATTGTCGTAAATCCCATACTTTGCCTTACTATACCTACCAATATATACTTGATGATATCGCAAACAAAAAATTTATACAACAACCTATACTATTATATAATAATTACCGAATAATTACACTCAAATTCATATTATTATTCGGTAATTTATTAATCAAATTTTATAACTTGAATATATTTACACTTCAGGCGTCATATACTATTAAAGATGCAAGTAAAGTTATTTCTATATTTAATTTAGTTTTCCCAATACCTTTTACATTTCTATGAAAATAATGTATTATTTTTATGATGAACTTATAATATAATGCCTAGATTCAAAATGAAATTTTTTGATTAGAAAAATTTCATTAAATCAGCGGTATGTAAGCGAGGCTGGAGATACTCTCACTGGCTGAAAACCAAATCGGTAGCCGCCACTTATAGAAGTGGGAGATATTTTCTTGCCTCGTTATAAATTGAGATAGTTTAATATAGAGGAGTGTTTTCTTTGAATAATAGTTCAAATATTTTGGAATCAGAAGATATCAACAATGTACATTTTATAGGAATTGGCGGTTCAAGTATGAGTGGTCTAGCCGAAATCCTTTTAAGCCAAGGTTATAAAGTTTCAGGTTCAGATATTAAATCCTCAAAAGCAACACAAAAGTTGGAAAGCAAAGGCGCTCAGATATTTATCGGACACAAATCAGAAAATATAAATAATCCTGACCTTGTTATTTATACAGTTGCAGTTAAAGATGATAATGATGAAATGGTTCGCGCGCGCCAATTAAACATACCTATTATAGATCGTGCAGAGCTTCTAGGGCTCTTAATGAAAAAGCATTCCTTTGGTATTGCAATTGCTGGTACACACGGAAAAACAACAACTACTTCTATGATAACTTCTATTATGTTGGAGGCTAATACTGACCCTACAGTTCATATCGGGGGAGAGTTAGATTGCATTGGAGGAAACACCAGAATAGGTAAATCTGAATTCTTTATAACCGAAGCATGTGAATATTATAGCAGTTTCCTAAAATTTCATCCATTTATGTCAGTAGTTCTGAACATTGAGGTAGATCATGTGGATTATTTCAAAGACTTAGAGCATATTAAGTCAGACTTTGAAAAGTTCGTTTCCTTAGTACCCTCAAATGGGTATATTGTTGCTTGCGCAGATGATGAAAATACGCTTGCAGTAGTGAAAAACAAAAATTGTAATATAATAACCTATGGTCTGAAAAATCCAAATGCTATGTGGAATGCTAAAAATATTCGATATAATGATATGGGAATGGGCTGTTTTGAAGTTTATAAAGACGGTGATATGTTAGGCACTGTCTCACTTTCAGTACCGGGAAAACATAATGTAAGCAATTCTCTTGCAGCCATTGCTGCCTGTTATACCTGCGGCTGCAGTATGGAGGATATCATATCAGGGCTTCTGGCTTTCGGCGGGAGTCACAAGCGTTTTGAGTTGAAAGGTTTAGTAGACAATATAAAAGTAATTGATGATTATGCCCATCATCCCTCAGAGGTTCAAGCAACTCTCAGCGCAGCTAAAAATACTGCACACAATAAGTTATGGTGTGTTTTTCAGCCGCATACTTATACAAGAACAAAGGCTTTTTTAGATAAGTTCTCAGATTCTTTTGGTGATGCAGATAATATAATAATAACTGATATTTACGCTGCCAGAGAAAAAGATCCCGGCGATATACATTCCAGTATTTTAGCAGAAAAAATTCGTCAGAATGGTGTAAATGCCATTTACATCAGTGATTTTCAAGACATAGCTGATTATCTTGATAAAAATGCCCAAGCAGGTGATTTAATATTAACAATGGGAGCTGGAGATGTAGTCCGAGTTGGAGAAATTTTTATAAATAGAAGAGGAAATAAATAGAAAGTTTATATCTTATTTAATTGAGGTATAAATAATTTAGTGTATTGTTGTTACTTTATTCCTACTTTGGCAAGCAATCAATTTAATTAAAATGGTTTACAGAATATTGTTCTGTTCTAACTTAATCTTTATATTATTGCCAGTTATATCTAGTTTTTGTATAAACTTGAATATAGCTGGCAATAATCCTTTATAACGGATTGTTGTATTCATTTTTTAATGAACATTTACTCATTGTGGGTCTAGCCTGTACGGCAATGAAGATGAGCCCTTTATGGCGGTTGGGGTATCTATATTTTTGATAGCTATCCAACCAATCTGAATATTGAATCATCAGTTCTATTTAAACACTACAAAATATATATCGCAATATTATGTTTAACGAACCATTTTTTTCGCTAATCACTATGATTACAGTGCTTTTTATATCATGTTCATATCTATGTTGTATAGCGAATATATTGCTGTCATTAATAAATAAACCAAAAAAGTTTCTAACTATAGTAAATGGGATTATTAGTATCATTTCTTTAATATTGGTAATATTTATTACTAATTCTTTTGGATTTATACATATAATACTATCATTACTAATGATAATTTATCCTATTTGGGATTCTGTCACAAAACAAATTGGATTTTGTAATAGGACGAAAGAACTTTAATTTTAGTTGCATTTTATATAACACCAAAAAGCAGGCTAATCAATATAACTTCATCTCTTGTATTGATTTGCCAGCTTGTTTCTTGTTTTTAATGTAAGAGTTTCAACTTCAGTTTTTATGAGCTTTTTGACCGATTTTTAATCACAGTTCATAGAAACCCAAAAATCTATAGTATTACTAGAACTTCTCTTTGGTTAAAAATTTAAGTATTAACTAGAGAGGAATTTTTATCAGTTTTTAAACCTTTGTCATTGCAAACTTTATTTCCCCTTCAGCTGCAAGCTTTCCATCAACAGAAGCCTTAACTTTTGCTTTAGTAACTCCCATTTTGGATAACAATATTTCAGCCTCAAGAGTTAAAACGTCCCCAGGCAAAACTTGATTTTTAAACTTCATGCTGTCTATACTGGCAAATACTCCTAATTTACCTTTATTCTCTTCTATAACGGCAACTGCTATGCCAGCTATTTGAGCCAGAGCCTCGACTACCAATACTCCTGGCATTATCGGATAATCTGGGAAATGTCCCTGAAAAAAAGGCTCATTTGCTGATACATTCTTAATTCCTACTGCTCTTTTGCCTGGCTCAAGTTCAATAACCTTGTCAACCAGCAGGAATGGGTACCTATGAGGTAATATTTCTCTGATTTCTTTATTTGTAAGCATTTATTCTCAACCTTTCAATGTACCATAAGCAGCACAATTCATTATATACCGCTAAATCTTATGGTAGTTATTTTATTTATTTTACTCAACTTTCCACATAAAAAGTCTATTGGTACAGAAGACTTTTTAAAGGTTTATTTCCAATAGCACTTCTAAACATTTTCGGCTCCGCACACATTTACAGTCCTTGGTTCATAGTTCTAAAGCCAACATCATGCTTTACATGCAAAAACACAAATAGCTTACTGAACAATTGTAAACATACTTGAATCCCCGTTATTTCAATTAATTCAAAATTCCTTGTATTAATTCAGTAAGTTTTTAACCGACTATTTCATGCATTTATTTATTGCCAAAAATTTGTATATACAAACATAACTAAACAAATGCAAACGTTATCTTCACATATTATAATACTATTTTAAGGTTAGTATTATTACCAGGTAATATATTCTACTAAGTTGATAAATAATCCTCTTTTGTAGATAAATTTTGTTTATACATAACGAAAAACATTGGCTAAAACTAATGTAAAGACTATCACTTTTTTACCTTAACTATAAAAGCTCCTGCAACGGGTCTTTCTATCCCTCTGTATGAAGGTTTGTTTTTCAGTTCACCGCCTACAAACATTTGAGACGTTGCACCTCCATCTAACATTGCCGCATCCTTAACTCCGATAGATATCAAATACTCAGTAAGCTCCTTACCCGTAAGGCCACTGCTATAGCCAGGCTGCCTGCCATCGACTACAAGTAAGATAACTCGTCCATCCTCTTTTATTCCAACAGCAGTACGAGGATCTTGGTTATTCAATGAACCAACCCACCTATACTCATCGGGGACTACTGATATTCCATTTTCTACTAGCATACAGCCACATTCATAAGCTGCATACGACCCATTGATTTCAGGTTCCATTTCAATATTAACTTTATCTCCTACTTTAATACCAAGCTTATCAGGCATATCAGAACTTTTCCCAAAAAAGCTGAGCAAGCTGCTATCTTTTTTTATGGGTACTTCTTGTAATGTATCTCTGATTATAGAGGTTACAAGACCATTTTGAACACTAATAGATGTATTTTTAATCTGCGCCCTATTTGTTGAGCCATAGGCATTTGTATACAAAACAATATTTCCATCTAATCCATTACGATTAAGCTTATTAATATATGTTTTTTCAACACTTACACTAAAAGATAATTGAGTAAATAGCTTTTTAAATCGCACACCATTTTTATCAATTAATAATACAGGATCGCTACCTGTTGCATTCATTATAAGCTTACCGTCGATAGAGACCATTCCAACAGGATCTCCATTTTCATAGAAAAACCCCGCATTTATAGCTGCATACGCACCTGTTCTTTTACAGATTTCTGATATATTCTCAAATCCAAATACGTTATCATATGAAAGAACTGGTTTAAATTCTACTCTATTATCAATGGGATCAAACTCTATTAAAAATATCTCTTGTTTTTTACCATTAATAGTAGCAGTAATATTCTTATACTCAATTGGAGCGGGTCTTAATACCTCTGTTTGAGTTATCTCAGCTGTTTTTGTACTAACACTCTCCTTGTTTTCTGTATAAAATAAAAATTGTCCAGCATAAAATAAAATGCAGGACAATATAACAAATATAGTAATAATTATAATCAAATTATGATTATTTTTTCTCATCAATCATTCCTCCGGAAGTCTGGTTCAAAACCTCCTGCTTGCCATATTGCTTTGACATCTGCTTGTACATCATCTCTCCAAGTCCTATTCCTCTTTGTGACGCCACCTTGCAGAGTTCATCATCAAGCATTGAGTTGTACAGCTCTGTAGCTGTATCGCTAGAAAAATAATCTGACTTTGGCACTGTAGCTCTCATTTGCTTAAACATCATACTAACAAATATACCTTCAAACTCTTTGCAGACTTTCTTTAGCTCAGCGTCATTTCCGCTTTCTGTAGCTGCTTTAAGTCTTTTTTCAAAATCGTCATCAGTAGCCTTAGCAGATGTATTTTTGGCATTATCAAGATTGTTTATAGAATTAACACTTCCTATTTCCATCTATACTCACCTATTTCATTAAGTTATTAGCAATCTGAAGCATATCATCAGAAGACTGAATTGCCTTTGAATTAACTTCATAAGCCCTTTGAGCAATAATTAATTTAACCATTTCATCCACAACTTGTACGTTTGAAGCTTCTAAGTAGCCTTGTTTCATTGAGCTTGAACCAGTCTCATCTTCACTTGCCTGTATAGGCTCTCCAGTAGCTGAATTCTTTGTGAAAAGATTACCGCCTACAGCTTCTAAAGCATATTTATTAGGAAAATTAACCATCCCTATTGTCTGTCCTAAATCAACGGTCTCGCCATCAGCATTTACATAGCTCATAGCCCCCTGTGAAGTAACAACTAGTTTGGAAATATCAACATCTGTATCAAACACTATCTCCTGCTCTGCATTGTCCAAAACAGGATATCCTTCTGATGTAGTCAGTTTTCTAAGTCCATCCTCCGAAACACTTATCTTAAATGAACCATCTTTAGTATATTGAATAGATTCATTGGGCATCAATATGGTAAAAAACCCCTCGCCATCAATAGCAAAATCTAAGTTTGAACCTGTATTATCAAAATTGCCACTATCAAAATTTCTAACAGTAGCACTTATTTGAGTACCATGGCCAACCTGAAGGTTTACTGGTCTCCCTTTATCCTCAAGGACATACGCCCTTTCCATTGTCTGATACAATAGATCATTAAATTCTGCTCTTTCCTTTTTGTATCCAGTGGTATTAACGTTTGATAAATTGTTAGAAATAACATCTACATTGAACTGCTGAGCTTTCATGCCTGAGCCCGCTGTCCATAGTGCTCTCATCATAACCATTACCTCCAAAAATAATATAAAATCAAGGTTATCTAATCAAATATATAAGCTAAGGGTATTATCTAACTACACCCACTTCAGTTACAGCCTTTTCTAGAGAACCATCCTGTGCTTGAAGAACCTTTTGGCTCGCTTCGTAAGCTCTCATAACAGTAATCATATCAACCATTTCATCCACTACATTTACATTTGACTGTTCAGAATAGCCCTGTAGAACACTTCCAGTAAAATCAACAACTTCACTGTCACTATTCTGAAGAAGATTATTGCCAAATTTTCTTAATTTAGTAGCATCAGCAAATTGAGTAATTTTCAGCTTATCAACTAATTTACCATCCTGAATTATCTCACCCTTCTCATTCACAGAAAATTCTGCGCTTGAGAGTGTAATAGGACCATTCTCACCCATAACAAAATAACCTTCCTTAGTAACTAATTGGTTATTTGAATTTATTATAAAAGAACCATCTTTCGTATAATATTCATTAATATTATCGTTATTATTTCCATCCATCATGCCAATTGTAAAAAATGCAGGACTTGCACCTAGACTTGTACTGTCATCACTTATAGCAAAATCAAGCTTGCTACCTGTTTGACTTAACTGCCCCTGTGTATAGTAAGTATATATTTCACCCACATCACTGCTAAGCTGCATTCTTCCAATATTACCTGAAGGATTTAACGGGCTTCTGGTATCATTAATTCTCTTTGTTAATACAGAAGGAAAACTTTCAAAAACAACAGTGTCCTTTTTATATGCAGTAGTATTAACATTTGCCATATTATTGGTTATAACGTCAAGCTTTCTGGTATTAGCAAGCATACTCCATCCTGAAGTATATAATCCTCTAATCATTAGGAAATCTCCTTGTTTAAATTCATTACTTGATATATCGGTACTTTATAGAATTTACTTAACATGAATATATTAAGAAAAATCTGCCTGAAATTAAACAAAATACAATGAAAAATTAAATATATTTTAATTTAATAAAAGAGGATAGCTTTGCAAAAAGCTACCCTGCTTGATTGCTCAAATCCACAAAAAGCTGCTAGTAGCTTTTTGATATGCGAAGAGAACGATGAATGCACGAAATGTAAACTTCGCATTTTTATCCCCTATGTTTTCCAGTATTTGAAGACAACGCACTTTCTTCTATAGCCTCTATATTATCTAAAGCCTTGCCTGTTCCCATTGCAACGCAGGATATAGAATCATCTGCGATAATAACATTTATCCCAGTCTTCTCCTGGATAAGCTTGTCTAATCCATAAATCAAGCTTCCGCCACCTGTCATCACAATTCCTCTGTCACTTATATCTGCAGCCAGTTCAGGAGGTGTACGCTCCAAAACCGAGTGGACTGCTTCTACTATACTTGAAATAGGCTCTTCTAAAGCTTCCATCATCTCGGTAGACGATATAGTAATAGTTTTTGGCAATCCAGATATTAAGTTTCTACCTCTAATATCCATAGTTACCTCTTGAACTCTAGGATATACTGTTCCTATATTTATCTTTAGGTCTTCTGCTGTTCTTTCACCAATCATAATATTGTGCTTCTTACGCATGTATCTTACGATTGCTTCATCGAATTTGTCTCCTGCAACCTTAATGGATGTACTTACTACTGTACCTCCTAACGATATTACGGCTATGTCAGTAGTTCCACCGCCCATGTCCACAACCATACTACCACATGCTTTAGAGATGTCAATTCCAGCACCTATTGCTGCTGCAATTGGTTCTTCTATTAAATATGTCTTCCTTGCTCCCGCCTGCATCGAAGCATCTATAACTGCTCTCTTTTCTACTTCTGTAACTCCGCTGGGAACACAAACCATTATTCTTGGTTTAAAAAACTTCCTATTTCCAGTTGCCTTGTTTATAAAATATTTAAGCATACGTTCTGTAATATCATAATCAGATATTACACCGTCTCTGAGTGGTCTGATTGCAACAATATTTCCAGGTGTTCTTCCTAACATTCTCCTGGCTTCTTCACCTACTGCTAAAAGCTTATTTGTATTTTTGTCAATTGCGACAACCGAAGGTTCTCTTAAAACAATGCCCTTTCCCTTAATATATACAAGCACTGAAGCTGTACCCAAATCAATACCGATGTCCTGTCCAAAACCCAAGATTAACAACTCCCTTATTTCTTTTTGATAATTCAACACAATAATATATAATCTCTTTATAACACCTAAATTCAAAATGAAATTATTCGATTGTAGAAAAATTTCATTACATCAGTGGCGTGTAAGCGAGGCAGGAAATATTCTTCAACGCCTGAAAACAAAAGCGGTACCCGCCACATATAGAAGTGGGGACATTTTCTTGCCTCGTTATAATATATAAATACATTATAATAGTATGTTATTTTTAATTTTTACCAAGTCAAAATTATCTAATATTTATATTATCATATTCAATTAAATATGCAATATTTTTGTATACTTTCGATACATAATGACACATTTTCCTATATAATCAACATTTTTTAATATGTTTATTCCAGACTATAAATAATTTTTCTTTAAAGCTATAGAACGTGATATTTTTACACTTCAAATTTTTCTGTATAAGGAATATTCTTTAGTAACTATTAGTGGTTGATATCATCAAAACATCCTTTTATATCCCACTCTAAAATCCATGCAGGAGATAGTTTTCTTGCAAGCAAACTTAATATTTGTTCACACGTAGCTTTGCACTCCTTTAAATGTATGGGGTATCCTTTGGCAATATATTACACGACTACTTTTCGCACATGCCAAACCCTATCAGTGTTATTGGTTATTGCTTCCCATTTTCTTTGCTATTTATGATTTTATTCTGCAATCACGTGGCTGTGTCCATAAAAGTCAGCATAACTCACTAGTACATTTCCAACTAAAAGTGCACCATCAAATGATTGAAACTGAACCGCTCCCTGTCTACTTGACAGAGAGCGGTTCATAAAGGGAGCATATCAATTTGAGGTGCACTTTTTCTTTTTTGGACGTTACCTTAATTTTTTATATTTCCTATTTGGAGAGTAGGTTATATAATACTTGCACAGCCTCAGCCCTTGAAGTATTAACTTTAGGGCTCAATTTTTCGTTACTACCTAAAACAATTCCTGCCTCAACAAATAACTTCATTGTATCTTTTGCGTATTCGGATATATCCTTTGTATCGCTGAAGCTATCAAAAGTTCCGGTTTTTGCTACTGGTAATTCACCAAGTGTATTTAACACACGGTAAAGTATAACAAGCATATCCTGTCTGCTTATAGTTGCTTCCGGCATATATTTGTTATCTCCCATTCCTGAAACCAATCCCAAATGTTTCGCTGTACCCAAGTAATCGGTGTAGTATTTGCTCCCTGCATCTGCAAAATTGTCTGTTACTTCCTTATCAACCTCAATACCGTAAGATTTCATTACCATTATGAGGAAGTCTGCTCTTGTAACTTTATTCTGAGGGGCAAAATTGTTATCTCCAACTCCACTTACTATACTTCTTGCCGACATAAATCCAACTGCCTTGTCATACCAGTCCGTTGAAGTAACATCGTTGAAATTCACCTCATTGTATCCTACAGCATACTTTGAAAAATGAGTGGTTGTAAAATCAACTGTGCCTGTAATTGGGTTATATATACTTCTGACAGTCTTTAAGTTCCCAGCATTATCTATGTAGTAGATTATGATAGAGTTATGCTTCTCGTTTAATTTTGGAGTATAAGGTATGCTTGCGAAGGCTTTTCCACCACCAAAATCTGTTACCTCTTTACCACCAGCCTGAATTGAGAAATCATAAACCGGACGATCACCCACTGCAGTCCTTACATCTTCTGATAAAGAAGAAGCGTTTTGCTTGTTTATAGTAATGTTTACATTACCGGATGTAGCCGAAGCATTTATTACATCTATTGCTTTAGCGTCAAAAACAACACTTCCTATTCCAGTATTAACCTTAATCGCAACTCCAGCAGTTGCGGCAATCTCTTTCAGAGCTTCTACAGGAATACCAATCTTAACTGACGGTGTGTCTTTAGCAGAATCAATTTTTATTTCTACTATAGCTTTCTGTCCATTACTTTCAGCTTCCTTAGCTTTTTCTAAAAGATTATGAATAGTAGTTATTCCAACATTAGCTACAGCTACTCCTGATTCATTTGCGGCTTTTATTGTAACAGAGAGTATTGTTTGATCACCATTTTTGGTGGAATCAATTGGATTTACTGGTTCTCCGTTACTTCCCGAACCAGTGCCGCCACTGCCATTTCCTGTACCGCCACCAGGCTGCTGGTCTGCGGGAGCTATTACAATACTTAGAGTTTTGCTATCACTTATAACCGGATTGCTGCTATCCTCTGCTTTTATGGTAACAGTGTAAGTACCAGCTGCAGTAGGCGTACCTTTTATTTCTCCCTCAGTTGTAATGGTCAGTCCTGCTGGAAGTCCTTCAGCACTCCATATGTAGGGCATTGTTCCACCTATTGCATTCAATGAATATGAATATGCTGTACCAGCCTTTCCATTTGGTAAAGATACTATATCTATTGACATAGAGGTTGCCATTAAGTCCTTAAGTACGATTGTAACTTCCTGAGTTTCTAAAGGAACTGTAACAATACCTTTGACATTATCTACTGTTCCAACAGAAGCAGAATAGATATTGTTTACCATTGATGGAAGCTGAATGCTCCATTCTTTCACAGTACCTGCATCAACTTTGGAATTTACCATGTTGCTATTAAAAGTAACTTTAAGCATATTGCCATCTCTTACAATTGTATATCCAGCTCTTCCGCCTTGAAGCACGGGATAGTTTTCTACTGCTGCTACTATGTTATTATTTTCGGTAGCATTAGTTATCCATTCTTTAGGAATACCACGTCCAACAATAATTTCTGCATTTTTATTATCATTAAAAATTCTTTCAGCTATAAATGCATCATACAGAACTTTGGATGCTGTTGCCTGTCCCCACATATGTTGATTGGATCCACCGCCTCCCGAAGCATTATCGTGACTCCAGATTGGTGATGTTGGATCTTGTGTTGGGAAATTTGTTGGGCCAACACCTTCCCACCAACCAAATGGGGAGCTCATAGCACTGTTTATAGCAAATTCATAAGCTTTTATTCCAATATCTCTGTACGCTTCACCACGAAGTGCCGCAATACCATATCCTGCATTGTAGGCACTAGAGTACCAGCCGTGAGGATAACCTCCAAAATTATAAGGTGAAGCACCAGGCAAGTCTTTACGTCTTTCTATACCATATGTATATGTCTGGTCTATCATATCTATATTAGCCCCGGCATTGCTTTGATCGGCACCATAAAGATATCCATCCCATGGGAATGATCCGAATAATAACATTGATGCCCAGTTTGCATCTCTGATATCATTACATCTATTTGCAGTATTTGGCTGAACTATTGAAGCCGGTATGTAGTTCAGATTATTGTTGCTAATTGTATTTTCAAGTGTTTGTGTTACTACTTGTAATAAACTGTCGTATTCAGCATTTGCCCACTGAGCTTCTGCTAAGTAGTACGCTTTCTTGCTCTGGTCAATTTCCTTTATAGCCAATTCGTTACAGATATACTTATAAGCTACAAGTCCCATAAGCGCTGCCTGATCATCAACAGTCCATTGACCATAGGAATCAATGGCGAGGGTACTTTTCATAATTCCGTCATGGTTTGCACCTGTACGGTCGTCATGAATAGAATGTGCCATCTTTTTAATTACACCCTCATACTTTTCTTTTATGTAATCAAGATCTCCCGTTTTACTTAAGTACACTGAGTAAGCCCATGGTAACTTCCAGTTTGCATCCCAGTATAGATCAGGGTCTACTTCACCATTCTCAATGTTTATTCCGCCGGTCATTGGAACACTTTCAAGATAATTTTTTGCATCTTGGAAGTCACCTGCAGTAATAAGCGACTGCAAAATTCCGATTGTATCGTGTGAAAACAGTCTGTCATAGCCATTTTCACCAACATGTAAGAAGGTTTTATCCTTGATAATAAGAGTATAAATATATCCCGCCTTATATGCATTAACCAAACTGTCTTTGTTGTTTGCATCTTTGCTGTTTGGCATCTTTATATCTATGATCCCTGCCAATCTGTTATCCCAGTATGTCTTCATTGCTGTATAATTGTTTTCAAATACACTGTTATTTCCAGTATCAGCAACAACTTTTGCAGCTTCAAGGATTTTCTGATCCGCCGGGAACGGAGCTTTAGGTTCTACCTCATACCTTTCTCCGGTATGCCCCTCATTTTCAAATCTGTCTGCTTTTATTGCATACTCTCTTACAACTGTTTCTTCAGAATTTATAACGTAAGTAGCTTCAGCAGCGTTATTAAGCGGCACCAATTCCTTTGATACAACAGGTAGTAATCGTTTTTCACCCGAGTTGTTTACTGCCGTCATTTTCACATATGCAATTTCTACAGGGTTGCCGTCTATTGTGTGCTTATTGGCAAACTCTTCGATTTTATATGCAACACCATCAACAGTGTATTCACTTACATAACAAGGCAAATATCCGTCCCTGTTATACCAGTCAATTGAAACTCCTTTTTCTTTAAGACCTGTAACACCGAATCTTATCATAAGATTACTTCTGCTTGGCAATCTAAAGGATCCGTCAATATAAGCTATCGGAGCATTCATGTCACCTTCAAAACCAAATGACCCTGTCAGTCCTCCATCTGTTTCAGATGAATATTTTCCTGAAACCTGAAGATTTGAAACAGCATTCAGGACAGCAACATAGGCTTGCAGCTTTTCATTATCTGAAGCACTGCTGCTCAATTGTTTTGCATTTGCAATTGCATCTGTCAATACAGCTACAGAAGCAGTTGTATAACCCTTAACTACCAAGTTGTCAAAACTTGAAATAAAACTGCTGTAATCAGCTATTTCTATGTTTATAACTAAACTATCTTTAGCAGCCTGCAGTTTTCCAGTTTCAGCATCAATTTGCTCTTGTGATGCATCAAAATTATTAAGGCAATTTTTTGCTGCCTCTGCAGCATTTACTAAAGCCAGCCAGGATTCAACTGTATAAATTTTTTCATTATAATTACCTACTTCTGACACCAGAGCTTCAAGAGCGCTTCTATCCACACTTAATGTTTTTATGACTTTCAGTAAACCTGTTCCAAGCCATGCCTCAGGTACAAAACTTCCTGAAACAGTTTTGCCATAAAACTCATTCTTTGTATAATAATTTTTTGGCATAACGGTCCAACAATATACGCCATCCCTGAGAGTAGTTTGAGTTACATCAATGGCATATCTTGTATTAGCTTCTATATCATATACAAGTTTTGCAGTAGTTAACCCGCCACTTACAACATCTTTTTTATTAACTGTGGTCTGAGCCAGTGGAGATCCGGTCGGAAGTCCACTGCTATTTGTTGCATAAAGCTTTACCACTAAATCGCTTCCGTCATCTGATGCTTTTGTTAATCCAATCTGTATATACTCCATTTTAAAAGCTTGATTAGCTGTAAAGGTTTGGTATCTATCCTGCTGATCTACTAGATTACCCAGGGCATAACTAAATATTTTTTTACCACCTGTATAGTCAATCATTACATTTGTAGCTTTTTTTGCTAGTTCATTATGAGCTTGGGTAAGTGCAGCTTTTGCATTGTCAACCTCAGCCTGTGTCACAACAGCCATGTCTAAAATTGCTTTTGCTGCTGCCCTTGCATCATTAAATTTAACCCATGAATCGTCTGTAAAATAGCTTTGAGTTATTCCGACTAATTCATCATAAACTGCTTGCAATAAAGCCTTGTCAGCAATTTCTACGCTGCTAACTGCTATATTTGATAATGATGAATTTCCATCATAACCATTTTTATATGTTTGAAGACCCACAACCTTTAGCACTTTATTTGCCGGTACAACTACCTGATATTTGTATATCTGTGCAGTACCGTTTGTCTCCATAGTTTTGGTAGCAACATATTGATCATCTATATAGAAGTTTACATTTACTTTTGACTGCCAAAGGCCAGTACTGAAAACAACGGTCGATTGAGTAGGTTGTGCCTCTATAGTAAACTCCCAGCCTACATCCGGCTTGCAGTCACCTACATTTCTATCATCCAACAAAGGAAGGAAAACACCGAATCCTGTATCATTGCTAAGCGATTCATACCCAGACATTCCATCGGTCCAAGATGCAGCTGCACGGTTAGCATCGCTGTTCATTTCTTTTCCTTCAGGTACAGTATTGGTAAGTGCACTGAATGATATCACATTTTGTGAATTTTTCTTAATCTGTATTAGACCGTTTGAGCCGTCCCCTCTCAAATGCAGCCAGTCAACATTTCCAACTACAGTTAAATCAACGGAATAAACCCCAGTCATTTTATTTTGAGAAATTCTAAGTCCATTTAGATCATACTCAAGAGCACTTTGTGCCTGTTCCAATGCAGTTTTTGCACTGTCTATCACTGTCTGTGTTGCAGCCGGGTTATCAAGTACAGCTTTTGCTGAAATTCTGGCATTATCAAAAACTGTCCATGTTTCCACTGTATAAGAGCCCTGAACTATATCTTTAACTTGATTGTATAGGCTTTGTAAAGCAGTCTTATCATTAGTAATTTCTTTTCTTACCGCTATACCTGAGAGAGAGAAATTACCCCATTGTGATAAGGTCTCTTTTTGTATTCCCTCTACCTTGAGTGTTGTGTTTGCCGGTACAATTACATCATATTTGAATGTCTGCGAAATGACCCCGGCAGATATATTTTTGGTATCCACCAGTACATCGTTCATGTAAAATTTGACATCAACTCTTGACTGCCATAGTCCCAATCCAAATACAACAGTTGTTTCCTGTGGTTGTTCCTCTACTGTAAAAGTACAGCCTACATCATCCCCCCATGTAGAAGGGCCTCTATTGCTTGACGGGAAGAAAACGCCATAACCAGTATCTTTATTACCAGTTGTATATCCTGCCATACCGTCATTCCAGCTATAAGACATATAATCTGCATCGGTATTATTTACTTTGCCCTCAGAGCCCGTATTTGACAATGTGCCGAACGAAATGGATCTTGGAGTAGTCGCTTTCGTGATTTGTACAATATTGCCAGAACCATCTCCTTTTAAATGCAGCCAATCAATATTTCCAGCTGTTGAAAGATCAATTACAGACTCTCCAATCACCTGAATTTGTGAAATATCAAGCCCTTGTGTTAATGCAGTACCTACAGCAATGTTTGAGATTGAAGAATTGCCATCATTGTACAAAATCTCTGTTTGTACGCCTTCAACCTTCAGTACCTTATTTGCAGGTACAGTTACCTGGTATTTATGTACCTGTGCACTCGGTCCTCCAATTAAACTTTTGGTATCAACCTGCACATCATTCATGTAGAATTTTACGTCAACTTTAGACTGCCAAAGCCCAACAGTAAATATTACTGATGTCTGAACAGGCTGAGCTGCAACTGAAAAATTCCAGCCAACATTCTCATTGCAGATACCTGCGCCTCTACTACCAGCTGGGGGCAGCATTACAGCAAATCCGGTATCATTAGTACCTGTTTCATAACCTGTCATACCATCGGTCCAAGTACTGGCTACACGGTCAGGATCACTATTACTAACTTTGCCCTCAGGCACGGAATTTGGAAGTATATTAAATGATATTGCCGCAGGAGTAGTTGTCTTACTGACCATTACAACTCCGTTTGAGCCATCACCTTTAAAATGCAACCAATCAATATCACCATGCTGAGTTAGATTTAAACTATACTCACCCGTCAATTGACTTTGGTCAATAACAAGGCTTGTAACAATTTCTGCAGCATTTGTTATTCCGCTTTGGAATGCAGCTGAAATTAATATGCATACGCATAATACTATCGAAACCATTTTAAAAATAATTCTTTTTAACATTTTTCCTCCATGAAAACTTTTTTTGATAACTTTATGTCTCTGTAATATTACTTATCAAACTCTCTCCTTTCCTCTCAAGGTATCCGTCTATTCAGTGTAAGTACACAGAAGCGTATACAGACAGATTGTTTTATAATACATAAATTCAAACAAAATTTTTAAGACTATAGAAAAATCTTTTTCCTCTGTACGTTTCAATGAGACAGCAGATATGTTTTCTTCACCCGAAAACCAAGGCTGTACAAACTATAACTAGAGTTGAAGGACAGCTATTAACTAATTATATTTTACGTTCGTTCCTATCCTGCCAAATTACATACTTCTTTTAGTGGCACATTTTAATTATATTGTCTATTTTGTATATAGTTAATGAGAATTAAGCACTTGTTTTTGTGATATTTTGCTATATTCAGTCTTTGGCTCAGACTAATAAATTTAATTTGCATCATCTTGTATTATTTTGAGGTTCCTTTAGTTTTTTTTACTTTTGTTGTTCTTTTGAAGGATATTGAACTTTTTTGTAGAGTGAAGAATCGTAGTTGCTTAATAATATTTACTCAACTTCACCAGTTAAAAGTTGTAGGTGTTCAATCTAATCAATGGAAAGTTGGGTTAGAAATAATTGCATAAATTAGTTGGTGATACGAAGTTTTTTTGTTGGAAAACCGACACAATATCGGTTTTAGCACACTATGAACCACGGATGGCGAATGTATGAGACTGCAAAAATGCTGAGATGAGCCATTACTAGGTCAAGCAATTATTCTGGTAACAAACCATTGATAAGCTTGAGCACCGATAGATTTTTTCAGTGGGAAAGTTGAGTTATTTAATAATATATTTCTAGTACAATTAATTTAAATTAGTTGAAAACTCTTACAGATACATTCAAGAGTTTATTAGATCCCTTAGATGGGACCATGAAAATGAACTATCAATGAAATACAAACGCATTCAAACTCAGAATTACAAATCATTTATGATACTTATAAACATATAAATTTCTATATTCTCAAAAAAGCCAGAAGTCCCCGACTCCAGTCATGACCACCCGTAAAACGGGTGGCTTGTGTTAGCCCTATAAGGGCTTGTTACCGGCCAGCGCCTAAAGACGCTGGCTTTCACTTCGTTCAAGCTACTATTGCCTTTGCCACCTTTGCCGCCCC
>JAEZIB010000167.1 GCA_023416275.1 Bacillota bacterium
TATCATTGATAAACAGCAATGGAATAGCTGTTGTCGGTTCAAGGAATATAGATGAGAAGGGTGTTAAATTTGCTTACGACTTGGCTAAAAAGGCAGTTGATGAAAAATTTGCTATATTTTCAGGCGGAGCAAAAGGGATAGATACCACTTCAGAACAATCGGCAATTGAAAATGGAGGTAAGGTGGTTTCTATCTTGGCAGATTCGTTATCTCAGAGGATAAAAAAGAAAGAAATTAGAGAAAAAATTGTTAACAAACAATTGCTACTAATAAGCGCAAACAATCCGGATGCTCCTTTTTCCGCTGGTGGAGCTATGAACAGAAATAAATATATATACTGCCTGTCAAGTGCAGCTTTTGTTGTTGCATCAGACTTTAACAAAGGCGGAACTTGGGCGGGAGCAACAGAGAATATTAAAAATAATTGGGTTAAAACCTTTATATGGAATAATAAATTATATGATGGGAATGTAAAATTAATTGAAAAGGGTGGAATACCACTTGTTGATTTTACTGATAAGAATTTATCAGATATAATAAATGAAAAAGTTCCTTCAAATGAGCAAATGGATTTGTTTGGAGTGTATGAGAATGATTTGGTTGTTAGAGAGTGTTCGGAAGATTATATTAAAGAAGTTTCAGAGAAAATCACTGATGCAGTTAAAGAAAAAACTACAGATTCAAATACCATTTACGAAGCTGAAACAGAAAGTGTTACAGATGCACTCAACGAAATTGAACCAGAAAAAGATGTAAGAATAATTAATGAAATAGATATAGAAAAAAATACAAGTGTGCTTTATGAAATAGAGTTAGAAAGCTCTACAAACACAGTTAAAGTGAAAACTATTGAAATAGAGGCTCTTGATGGTTCAAAAGAAAAAACACCTACAAATGAAGCATCAAGTGATTTGTTTGAGATAGTTATACCATCAATAATTGAGTTGTTAAAACAACCAATGACGTTAGAAGAAGTTGCAATAAAATTGAATATAAATAAAAAACAAGCATCTACATGGCTGGAAAGAGCAATATCTCTAGATATGGTAAGTAAAACTAATAAACCTGTTAGGTATTTTTCTAAATAAGAACCAAGGTAAGATTTGATAGAAGAGGCTGAAAAACTATATTGTACAAGATATCGTATTGTTTTTAAAGTAGAAAGATTAAGAGCCTTTTTACTAAGATATAAGCACGTATAACTCAATTTCTATTTTAGAAAATTTGTAGATATATTGCTATATCACTATTTGGTGTTAATATGCTGAAATTGAAAATCAGACTCTTGACTTCTCAATAGTAATTGAATTGTCATATGGCTTTAGCAGGCTTAAAATATTTGAATTGCAGGATGTTAAGCTATTACTTGTATTGTTGGTACAATCCGGTGTGACTTCATTCATCCAGCTGCTTGCTTGGATACCGCTTAAAATAACTGGCATTCTGGTATGAATTTGTGACATCTGGCTATTTGCTTCAGTAGTAATTATGACAAAGCTAGTAAAGGGAATGCCGTTTTTATCGGTAAAGTTATTGTACAGACCTGCGAAGTACATTAATTTACTAGCGGCAGAGCGAATTAAATATTTCTCTTTGTAATTTTCAACAGTTTTCCATTCATAAAAGCCACTGGCAGGTATAAGGCATCTGTTATTTTTGAGTAGCTTACGGAATGTGGGTTTTTCTGATAGGGTTTCACATCTTGCGTTAATAATTACTCCGCTGTTTTGTTTGTAGTTTGGAAAACCCCACTTGAATAGGTCAGCGGTTTTTTGACCGTCCGAAATACTTGTAATAACGGGAGCTATATTGGTAGGAAATATTTCACCAGTTTTCATTTTGTAGGGTACATTATTAGTGTTATTGCAAACAGGCTCATCTGGACAAAGGGAAAGCTGAGTATAAGCAGGGCTTTTTTTAATATAAGCAATGTTGGCTTGCAAAATTGTGTTGTTTTTGACAGGCTCATCCTTGTAACGCTCATTTATATTATTGATAATCTCTCGCAGTTCTTCATTTTCTTCTTCAGTGAAAATAGCATAGCGTCCGCACATTGAGTATTCCTCCATATCAAATAAAAGCTTAACTCTAAAAACAATTTACTGCTTTTTTTGCCAACTAATTCATTTAATTATTTCTAATCCAACTTTCCATTGATAAGTCTCCCACACTACAATTTTAACTGCGAAAGTTGAAATACTTATAATTAGAATATCATATCAGTTTATAAAGTCAATGAAAGAACCTATTTGCCCTCCATAAACCATCGACCCTCCTCAAAAAAAAGAAATATATCCTTTCCCATAACCCTGCATCTATAACGAATACCATGACCGCCTGCCTTAAGACTTGCAGATGGCTTGTGTTCATAAACTTTGTCAATATCGTAATGCCTGCCATCATCCCAAATAAAGGACTTGGGAGTAAGCTCTCCATCTGATGAAAAAACAGCATTTACTTGAATATAAACTTTTCTCATAATCATATCCTAGCCTGAATTTGAGAATTAAATTCATCAAAGCTCAGACATAGAACCTAGCCCTCCTTTATTTGAGATATCAAATGCCATGCTACAAACTTTTTTTTATCAAATATGCAACTACAAAAAGGTTGCGTATCTCTCACGATAGTTTAACTATTTTTGTGTCGGCATAGAGGTTAGCTCTAAACTAAAACTATCGGGGAATATAGTAGTATTATTGTATTTTCAGCCTTAGTAAATAGCTTTTGTAATAATAAAACAAATGCAATATGCATTAAACAATATAATCCTGCAATATCTACCTCAGTCTAAATAATATAATTGAATTACAATGCGGATTAATTGCATATTTTACGAAAGCAAAGCCCATCTGTCTACCTAAAAAATGAAACAGGATGTATAACATTGTCTTCAATAGGATTGGCATTAAGCGCTTTATCCTTAAGAAAAAGTGCTCTTTGAATAGCATAATGTCCAAAGCGTTTTCTTAATTCATCAATACTCTGTTCCAAGGCCTCTTGCTTGAACCTTCTGTTTTGGTCTTCAAAAAGGCAGAGCTGAGTATAGGTGTCAGATGTAACAAGGTCTGTAGTCCTTATACCCAGTGAGCGTATAGGTTTATGCCAGCTCCAGTTTTTCCTGAATATATCAAAAGCCTTAGTGGCTATTTCACCGGAAATACAACTGGGGTTCTGGAGCTTTGCTTGTCTTTCCACAGAACCAAGCTCATTGTCTCTTATATACACCTGTACGGTTTTTCCCATAAAATTGTGTTTTCTCAAACGCTCTGCAACACTTTCAGCCAGAACATAAAAAGTGAGCTTCACATCATCATTATTAACTAGATCTCTTGCTGTAGTCATGCTATTTCCAATACCCTTAATTGTATTTTGAAAATCAACGACTGTAACCTCAGATTCATCCATGCCATTTGAAAAGGCCCAGAGGGTATCACCCCATTTGCCCAGCAGACTTCTCAAAAATGTGGGTGATAAAGCAGCAAGGTCACCAATTGTCATAATACCGATATTGTTCAGTTTCTTTTTAGTAGATCGCCCAACATATAAAAGTTCACCTACAGGAAGCTTCCAAACCAGCTCTCTGTAATTTTCTTTTGAAATAACAGTAACGGCATCAGGCTTTTTTAAGTCACTGCCTAGCTTGGCAAAAATTTTATTGAAGCTTACGCCAATAGAAGCGGTAACTCCAAGCTCATCCTTAATGGTTTCCTTGATTTCGTTTGCAATTTTCTCACCTGAACCGTATAGTTTGGTGCTTTCAGAAACATCTATCCAACATTCGTCAATCCCAAAAGCCTCTATATGGCTGGTATATCTGGAGTAAATATCACGAGCTTCTTTGGAGAATCGCAGATACAAAGAGTAGTTGGGATTTACAACCACTAAATTTGGACATTTCTGCTTTGCCTGCCAAATAGCTTCACCGGTAGTAATTTTATATTTTTTAGCAATATAATTCTTTGCAAGTACTATTCCATGCCGTAAATCCTGACTACCGCAAACAGCTACTGGACAGTCTCTGATTGACGGATTGTATAAACATTCAACTGAGGCATAAAAGTTATTGAGATCACAATGTAATATAGTCCTTTCCATAAAACCACTCCTAAACAAGAACAAATGTTCGTGAATTAATTATACAACTAGAACATGTGTTCTGTAAAGAGGAATAAAATGGAGGGGGAGGGGTGAAAAATGCACTTTAATGAAAAAGTAAACCTGTTTGTATGAGTAAATTCCATATTAATAGAGGAGGAAATGCTTAAATAATGTATGCTATTGACAATAAATAGGAATTTGGGTGATTGGGTATTGTAAGGAAAGTAATAAAATACATAATATTTAAATTTAATAGAAAATAATTACAAAATGTGAGGGATTATGGTAAAATGGGGGAGTGGTTGTATTAACAAAATTTTATCAATAAGCAAAGTAATTTTTAAGGAGGTAACAAAGTTGGCAAAAGGAGACAAATACATTGGATTGAAAAGGTATCTTGAGAACTTAGGAGCCCCTATGGTTATATTGTCATTTAAGGATATCGAAAATATTATAAAAAACACATTACCAAATTCTGCTTATGTTCATGCTGAGACATGGTGGTCAAATAATTATGATCATTCACAAGCAAAAGCGTGGATATATGCAGGGTATGAAACCGATTATGTAACAGATACATATAAAGAAGAAAAAATTACTTTTGTAAAACGCTAAATATTTAAAAAGAAATTAGGATAGGTAACAGACAGTAATTATTGAGAAAAGAGGGTTTATTGAGGGAGTGGTGTAGGGTAGTCTTTACATTGCTTAGTCTTGATTATAATAGGGTTATGGATAATGTGTTTAAAAATCAAGGGGTGAAATTTAATGATTTATAGTGCAATACCTTCATGGTATGGGTACAGATATCAAGGGCAACTGGCAATTTATTATGCAATTAGAAGTATTGAAGAGATATTAGAAAAAATCAACGAAAGTGATGATGAACGAAAAGAATCTATTCTAAAGCAAAAACTAGAAAAGTATGCTATTGAGATAGAACATATGGAAGACTTTGCAATCCGTTATTGTGAGGATGATGCTAATTTAAAATATATTTCATTTCATCAAGTAAAAGCTAGCGATAGTGAAAGTAAGATTGGCAAAGATGCAATTTATGGTGTGATTGAAAATATGATTGAGGCTGATAGGAATGGATTAACAAAAGATACTATTGGATATATTCATGTTTCTGATAAGAGTTACGATTTAGCAGATTATGACTTTAAAAAAATATATGATGAGCAACGTGACAAACAGTTGAAGGAGCTACAAAAAATAATATCAATACAAAATGATTGGGAAGATTTGTTTAAATGTATTAGTGGGCAAGGTCAAAAATATTCTGTAAAAAAAAGAATACATCAAAAGTTAAGTGAATCTAAAATTGAAAAAGAAGAAAAAAATCGAGAAAAGATAAAGGAGACATTATCAGAAATTCAGAAAGAAGTACAAAATACTGTTTTTCCGAGTGCTGGTGTAAATATTCAGATATATTCAAAGATATATTTTAATAAGATAATCGACATTGAGAATGAAATTATAAACACAATTGCAGCAATTCATAGTCAATTCAAAAAATATGATAAGTTTATGGGGATCAAGTCTATTAAAAGTAAAATTTTACCGCAACTAATTCAGAAATTGACTGAATTCATTGATGTAATGAAAAAAGAGCCTAACTCGAATCCTTTTATTAAATTTATAGATATTTATGGGTTTATTATAACCCCATCAGAAGAGGTGGATTTGAACTATGAAGCTTATAGATTTAGAGTGAATATAGCAAATAGTTTTCCTATGTATACAAAAGAAAACTGTGGTCAAGAAATATATGACTGCACAAGTTGTAAAGATTGTAAGAACTGTAATCTAGCCTGCTTTATGGAAAAGTTTAAAGAACTTAGTGTTGTTCAAGTTAGTAGATTGTTGAAAAATATTGCTGTCGCAAGAGATGTTTCTTCATTAGGACATCAGATTCCAGCTGATGTAGAGATTCATGAAACTATATTTGACTATCTAAGGAAGGTGGATAAATTCAAGTTAGAAAAGAATACTAGAGTATCTGCCTATAAAGATAAGAAGAATTATTGGTGTACATGTGAAAGAAGAATAACCAGTGAAAAATTAAAAGCATATAAGAGCAATATTGTAGAAGTTCTGTTCGAAGCAGATTTTCTTATAGCGGATAGACCTTCTGAGCAGTTAGAGATTAAAGGTATTATAGATGGTTTTTATAATGATGAAACGACAGATTTTAACCCAGAAATTCAGGAGAAATTAAGAGAATATAGAGTTAAAATTCTGAACACTAAAACTAATATTCAAGCAATAACTATTGAAAATGCTAAAGAGGTGTTATGTGATGATTAATATTATCAAAATTATTTTAGAAGAAAATCAATACCAGTTAATAAAAAAAGAAGATTGTAAATTTTATTTTTTTAAAAACAATTCTGAAAATAAAGAGGATTATTATTTAATATATGATTTGGGTAGTTATGTAAGCATTGATGAACTTAACGAGAAAATAAAACAATCTGAAACTGTTTTCGAAGATATGAGAGACTATAGTGGAAGCGTTGAAAAGAATACAACTGCACTTTATTTATTAAAAACAAGTAAAAAAATAGATACAGCGGAACCCTTATGGCATAAAATTTGTGAAATTGAGGAAATAGTAACCTATATGAAACGTAATGTCCTCTGCTATACAGAGAACGAACAAATTGAAGTGAATAAGATTGAAGGCTGCTTTAGTAATGAAATAACTTCATATTTAAATAAGACAGACAATTTTACTTCATTTAAGAAAGATGGAGATTTAAGATATGAAATTTTATCTAAAATATTTATTAAAATGCATTGTATGAAATACATTTTTGATCCAAATAATTTTCCAGACATAGATAAAGAGATTAGGAATTATATAATGGATAAAAAGTTAAGCAATAATCTTGAATTTTTATATAAAAACCTTGATGAAGTTATAGAAAAAAAGGAGAGCGAGGATAAAATCATTGATGATTACATTCAAAATCTTCTACAAGATAGTGTTGAAATGAAAGCGATTGACGATTCGGTTATTACAGAAATAAACGAAAGATTGCAAAGGCAGGTGCAAAATGGATAATTTTATTATAAAAAAAATATATGCAAACAACTTCAAAGGGATTCCTTTTAGAAAAATAAATGAAATTACTGACCTCATAATTTTTGAACTTGTAGGAAAAGGTCTTACAGTATTATCTGGACCAAATGGGTATGGAAAAACAACAATGTTTGATATTGTAGAAATAATTCTTTCAAAGCAAATAACAAGATTTAAAAGTACTAAATATGGAAATGGAACTATCAAGGATAATGGATTACTTAATGATACGTCTAAGAATGGATTGATTGGTGTTGAATTTTCAAATGATGAGAAAATATTAAGTTTGCTAGCAAAGATACCAAAGAAAGGAGGGCGTGGTGAAATTGATACAGATATTGATTCAACTGAGCTATTTTTCTATCATGGTAGTTTATTAGATTTTAGTACATCAAATATTGATATGAAAAATCTAGTCAATGTAGACCTTGATAAAATTGATAATTTAAAAAGGATAAATGGTATAAGTGAAGTTATGGGATTTTCAACATTTAATTCTGCTACATTTAACTTGTTTTATTACATATCTCAAGAGGAATCAACACATTTTCTTAAAGAAAAAGAAAATGATAAGCTTTCAACATTAGATGGTCTAGTAGACATTAATATATACTTAAAGCGAAAAGATTTATTGGATAAATTAACAACAAAATACGCAAATGGAGTTATAAAAAAACGTATAGATGAGATCAATAATAAGTTAGATAGTAAATACAACGAACTTAAGACAGAAGTTAATCAAAGTGAAAAAGTTGATTTTATAAAAGTATTTGATAATTTAGATACACCATGGAATAAAAAAAATTTAGAATCGGAAAACATTGAAACATTAATTAGCTATAAAAAAGAAGTTAGTGGCACTTTAGAATTGCTTCGTCATGAAGAAAGTATACGAAAAGTCTTATTAAATCAAAAGATAGACAATATTCCGCTATCAGAAGATACTTTTAACGATTTTCTTATTTTAAAAGAGAATAAACTAATTCTTGAATCACTTAAAGGGATTAAGACAGAAGAATTATCAGAGGCTATAAATAAATATGAAAAGAACATAAAATTACAAAAATTAAAAGACGTTTATAACGAGCCTGAAATAGAAAATAAGTTAGAGTTTTCAGATATAAAAAAATGGAGTGAATATATTAGTCAGGAATCTATTTCTAATGAAATATTTGATAGTATGATTAATGAAATAAAAGGTATTAAGGAAAGGTTAGATTCAGGAGCAAAGATATATAATAATTTTCTTAGTAAAAGAACGACATTCATTAGTTCCTATAAAAATGCTATTAAAAACGATATCCAAAATGAGTACATAAATGATAAGAAGTGCCCGATTTGTGGGACAGGATTTGAAGAAGATAAAAGCTTAGATTCTCAAATTGAAGAGATAACGGAATATCTTAAGAAAACAACTTCCGCAGAACAAGAAAGACTTAATGAAGCAAGAAAGCAGTTGAGAAATAGTATAGAGGTATTGTATACTGCCATAAAAGACTTAGAAATGGTTCAAGATATAAGTGATAAGGTTTATAAGAAGCTTGTAAAAATATCAGGTAAAGAAGAGGCTCAAAACAATATACTAGAACTGTTAAAAAATATTCTTACTTTTAGTTTAGATGTTTCAGATGATATTAAATCTCTTGCTTCATTTAAAGAATATATAAAAGGAAAGAAACATATTCTCAGTGACGAATATATAAAAGCAAATGAAGAATATAATCTTGAAGAACTTTATAAAAAATATTACAAGAATGATTTTGAACAAATGTTAAAGGATGATACTCTTAAATTTAAATTAGAAAATGAAAAGAAGTTTATTAATTATCATATAAACTTAAAGAAAAATGAAAAATATAATATTGTTTTTAATGATATTAAGGACTTAATAAAACGATTGATGTTACTTAATAAGGTTAAAGAAGATCTGGATATATACAAAGGTGTAATTACCAATGGAATAAACGATTTTCGTGACAAATTGATAAAAGATATCGAAATACCACTTTATTTATATACTGGGAAAATACTCCAGAATTATCAAAGAGGATTGGGCGTTTTTATTAAAAAAACAGATAAGGGTGTAAAATTTGTACCTGATATGAAGACAGAACACGAAATAATAAATTCTTTTAGTTCGGGTCAATTATCTGGCTTTATCATAGCCTTTATGTTGGTAATGAATAAAGTATATTCTAGCAGAGAAAACGTAATAAGTACAATTTTAATTGATGATCCAGTTCAAACGATGGATGATATTAATATAGCTTCACTTGTTGAAGTGTTGAGAAATGAATTTGATGATAAACAAATCATTCTATCAAGCCATGAAGTAAATAAGGCGATTTACATGATGTATAAGTTTTCAAAGTATCAATTAAATTATGAAATGAAAGATGTAAGTAAAATGGTTAAGCAGATAAACTAAGATAACAGGGGATTAAGTTTAAGAATTCAAAAATTCACTTGTTGCTTATGAGTAAACCCTATAATAAGTAAATTAATCTATCAATAGGGTCATTATTTGACTTATTTGCTAATAATAGATAGTTGAGAACAAATAACAATTATACTGTTCAGTAGCTTATAAAGTTCAGAGAAGCTTCCTAATAATCTGCTAAAACTTAACATGGATTGCTTTACATTGAGAAGTGAGCATGATAGATTGGCCCTATTGGCAATTTTTTATGCTCACAAATCCTCAATGTCAATCAAACTATGTCTTGAAAATAGGAAGACTAACTATGCATTTTTTTATTGCTGAACACAATAGACAACATATTCCAAGCTTAATAACAATTAAGCCATATATTGGGAGGGAATAATGGATAATGCAGAAGATATTAAAAAGATGCTTATAGATAGAGATGGAGATAAGTGCCAAATATGTGGTATATCATTATCTGATTATAATAGTGCTATTGATCGTATTTTTCCACGGGCATTAGGTGGTACCTCTGGTTTTGATAATCTGAGATTACTTTGTAAAGATTGCAACAATAAATCTGCTTATTCAGTTTTTAACGCATATGAATTTGAAAAATATGCATACGATATAATTAGAAAAAACAAAGATTTTCGTAACGTGGAATTAGAAGTTGCACTTGGAAAAGATAAAAGATATATTGTAGATATTGTAGCTGAGAGAAAAAGAAAAGATAAATGGGAAAGTATTATAATTGAAATAAAATATACAACATCTTTTACTATGGATAGAGTTAATACAGTAATTGGGAGATTTAAAGAAATAGATGAGATTATTAAGGATGCAAAATTTGTACTACTCTTTCCAGGAAAACTAACTGAAAAGGCAAACTTTTTATTAACAAAAAATAATATAGAGGTTTGGGATGTTGAATACTTATCATCAAAGTTTATAGATGAAATTATGCAAACTAAGCATCCTATGTTTCAATCATTACTAACTCATAATATACGCGCTTCAAATAAGTCTGCGGAGCAAATCCTAATTGATAAATTAAAGGCGTGCAAACCAGGTAAAGACAATTGGAGTCAATATCAGAAACTAGTCGGAGAGATTTTGACTTTGTTATTTTGCCCACCGTTATTGGCACCATTAACAGAAAAAGCAGATGCTTTAAAAGTAAATAGAAGAGATTTTATTCTACCTAATTATTGTGAGACTGGTTTCTGGGCATTCCTACGATCGAGATATTGTGCTGATTATATTGTTGTAGATGCAAAAAATTATAGTCAACGAGTAACCAAAAAGGAAGTTCTACAAATTGCAAATTATTTAAAGTATCACGGTACAGGTTTATTTGGAATGATAGTATCAAGAAATGGTATTAGTCAGAGTGCTCTATATACTTTGAGAGAAGTGTGGGCAATTGAAAAAAAGTTGATTATAGTATTACAGGACAACGATGTAGAACAAATGCTATTAGAAAAAAATTCGGGAAGAGAACCTGAAAGTGTAATTAGACAAAAAATTGAGGATTTTAGGCTCCTATTATAGTTGAGAATTTTGGCAAAGAAAACACAACTGCAATTCTTATTCTATTTCATAATTGAGAAAGGGATAGTGTATACATCTAAATAACAATGCTTTATATAGGGGAAAATCTGTAAAAAATATTTTTTACAATAATAACGAGGCTACAAAATGAGTGTATATATAGAGAAAGCTAATTTAAAAGATGCAGCCAAGCTTTATGAAATTCAGAAATCGGCATTTAAGAGGTTGTATAATTTTTATAATGATGAAGAAAGTCCATATCTTAGAGATATTGATGAAATACTAAATTGGCTGGCTGCGGATGGTATTCATTATTGGAAAATACATTTCAACGGTGTTTTGTGTGGGGGAATTGCATATATTAACCGTTCTCAAGGTGAATATTATCTTGCTAGGTTGTATATTGCTCCAAGCTTTCAAAGTAAAGGTGTTGCAAAACAGGCTATATTATTGTGCGAAAAAGAATTAAAGGCTGCCAGCAGATTTACACTTGATTTTCCAATTGACCAAATTGCCAACAAAGCCTGCTATGAGGGTGTTGGCTATATTGATACAGGCAAAAGAGAAAAAATAAATGATAAACTTACGCTTGCTATTTATGAAAAGAACACTTGATTTTCCTATTTAGATTATAGATAACATCGGATATTCAGCCCGATAGTAATTGACTTTGTAAGCAAGTGTTCACGATACAGAATATTATCGAATGAGTGAAAGTTGACTAAAGAACATGTTTTAGAAGATTAGAAGGTATATTCTTATATAAATTATAAAGTGGGTGACTAATGTGGCAAGGCTTATTAAATTTGAGGTTGTGGAGTTGCCAAAAATATATCTAGTAGGTAAAGAAGTAAAGTATACCATAGAAGTACATAAAAAAGGTGATAACCGCATCTCAGCCTTTTGGGATAAATGTCTTGCTGATGGAACTTTTTCTGCTCTCGAAAAGCAGCAGGAATATGTTTACCAGCCTGCGTATGTGGGCACTTGTATCTACTCGGATATGGGATACGGCAATTTTTCGTATATTTGTGGAATGCTTTTTAAACAAGGCGTAACGGTGCCAGAGGGGTATGTTGTTCATGAAATTGGCGAAGAAAAGATTGGTGTGTGCTGGATAAAGGGCAAGGATGCTGCCGATGTTTGCAGCAACGCACATGAAATAACCATGCAGGCAATAAAGAATAATGGACTTTGTCCCAATCAGATGAAATGGTCAATGCAGCTGTTCACAAACCCACGTTTCACAATACCTGATGCAAACGGAGAGGTTATTTTGGATTATTATATACCATTAGCCCAGTCATTTGATAGTCTTGGAAAGAGAGTCATCTATCCTTATTTAGCAACTTATCCTATTTTTAAACCAGTTAAGGATTGTAATGCCAGCGAGAATTCACAAAAGCAAATGTATGATTTTATATATGAAAGTATTAAAACCATTTATTCAGATTTATCAATTATTAATATTCAATATGAACCAGACGATTGCTATGAGTATTGGCAAGCGAATAGTACCAAACCTAAATTGATTGCAAAAATGCAGAAAATCAAAAAGGAGTTCTTTGCTGTTTATGAATACTTCATTAAAATGGGCTTGGCAGGTGAAGTCACACAAAATGGCTTATTCATTCGCAAAGGCAATCTAAGAATAACACAAAAAAACAAAGATAAGCTTTTGGCTTTCGGATTTGTTTGCGAAGATAAAGAAGATGGCTGTTATTTTATGAATAACAAATACAAGGAAATGTTTCCTGCATGGAAATTGCATTGCTGCATATCCAAAGACAGCAAAATTAGTTCACATGACGTGATGGATTTTCTGCATGGACGTTTTATGGATAAAAAATATTCGGCAGCTGAGATTTTCAGCGGGATGGACAATCCAGCACTTATCTCCGAACTCGAGCAATACTTTATGGAGAAGGAATACATCTGCAAAAATAGCGAGTTAGAAGTTGGATATGAAAAAGAATACCCGAATAAACAAAAGACGTATATGAAAATTTCATATGACTTCCGAAAGGTAAACCCGATGGTGTTTGAATTCAAAGTTCCTTGTTTTAGTAAAGTACTAAAATTTTATAATCAGATGGACGCTGAATTAAAAGCGATGGTCTTTAATAGAACTAAAATATGTGACGGATGCGGTTATTGCAATCAAACCGATAAAACTGGTAAGCGTCCGCGGCTTACTCTGCTTCTAGAGTTAAATGGTGAGACAAAGCCAAAATGTCCATTGTTTCCATATTTTGTTTGGGAGGATGTAGACAATGAAATGGTATCAAAGGTGAAAAAACTATTTGAATTTGCAGAAAGAGTATTATGAGTGAGCGAGGTTGAAAAAACTAAAAAACACATATTTAGGGGGTAAGAATGTATATACTTACAGGTTTAATAATTTTTCTTTTGCTTAGTACAATACTAAATAATATAATGGTAAAAGTTGAGGCTAAAAGGTACAGGCAACCGGGAAAACTCATAGAAATAGATGGGCATAAGATGCATATAACAGGAAATGGCACAGGTCAACCGACTGTGGTTATGACTTGTGCCAGTGGCTCAACTTTTGGTTATGCAGATTATTATTTTATAAATTCGAAAGTATCAGATTTCACGAGGACATGCATATATGAAAGACCTGGAATTGGCTGGAGTGAGCATGCTTCAACGCCTAGGGACACAGAACAGATAGTTTCTGACCTTCATACGTTGTTGCATAAGGCAGGAGAAAAGCCTCCATATATATTGGTTGGTCATTCGCTAGGTACGATGGAAATGCTTCTGTATGCACATAATTATCCTGATGAAGTTGCAGGAATGGTTTTAATTGATGGGGCAAGCCCTTATCTTTATATTCATAACCCAAAGTTTGCAACTTATAGATGTATAGTGTATTTTTTGAGATTTTTGAGATTTTTGAGATATACGGGAATTATACGTATATTGAGCGAATTGAAATTAATGCCTTATGTTAACTATAGAATTAAGCATTTGCCTAAAGATATAGGAAAACTAGATAAAGCAATGCTA
>JAEZIB010000187.1 GCA_023416275.1 Bacillota bacterium
CTACAATGTTATGACTATGGAACAGCTGGACGAAGCCTCCAAAAAAGCATTTCTCACATATTTTGGAGGTAATCCAACTCCATTTATGATTTATTTGTATCCCTCCAGTTTTGAAGCAAAGGATGAGGTTTTAAACTATCTAAATGCTTACAATACTGGAAAGGCAGAAAAAGACACTATAATTTATACTGACCTGGCAAGCACTATTACAGAAATGACAAAGGGTATTATGCACGCTATCACTTTGGTATTAATAGCCTTTGCCGCTATCTCGCTAATAGTGTCGCTTATTATGATTGGCATTATCACATATATTTCAGTGCTGGAACGCACAAAGGAAATTGGTGTGCTTCGTGCTCTTGGTGCTAGAAAAAAGGATATCACTCGTGTGTTTAATGCAGAAACCTTTATAATTGGCAGCTGTTCTGGTCTTTTGGGCATTACCATTGCATATTTGCTGACAATACCAGCTAATATCTTAATAGAAAACATGACAGAGCTGCCCAATGTTGCACAATTGAATCCTCTTCATGCACTAGCTTTGGTGGCAATCAGCGTAATACTCACACTTATTGGCGGCTCAATCCCTGCTAAAATGGCTGCTAAAAAAGATCCTGTGGAGGCGTTGAGGACGGAGTAGGTGAGTCATTTTTTAATAATCGGAACCCATACTTCAGTAATAAAAAGCTCACCAATCCCACATAAAAAGTCTATATATACGGGAACTTATCAATGGTTTAGTTACCAAAATGATTATTAGTTTGTCAACTCATCAAAGCACGAAATAAACTCTCTCTCAACACTTATAAAATCCCGCTGTGCGAAATCATGCACCATAGCCATTTCAGGTACAGAGGCAGTGACTTGTACCTCCATTAATTCCTTAAACTCGCAATATAGTAATGCATCATCAACCTCTGATATTTGCAGCTTCTCAGCCTCAGTTAAATCACCAAGCCCAAACCTGTCATATATTACTCGCTGCAGCTTTGCCTCAATATTAAAATATGCAGATAAATTCTTTTTTACAGGTCTTGTCAAATCTGAAATATAGCTTTCACTGGCATCATGCAGCAAGCACCCAAGCTGCACTCTCTGTGAATATCCTCTCTGCTTAGCTTCGATGCAGCAGCTGACACAGTGCTGAGCTACTGAGTAGAAATGCTTGAAATGCCCGTTAGCCCTAGTCATTAGTGACAGCGCATGTGCAATATCTATTATGTTTATATCTTCTTTTATAGGTTCAAGTGGGTAAAATTTAGTTTTTGTATATGTTAAAATGTAGTCTGACATTGGGGGGCTCCTATTTATATATTTTTCGTTATTCTATTTTCTTTTAAAATATAAGCTAAAACACTACTTTACATTATTTTGTACAAAAAATAAT
This sequence comes from Bacillota bacterium, assembly GCA_023416275.1. Lineage (GTDB taxonomy): Bacteria > Bacillota > Clostridia > Acetivibrionales > DSM-1351 > Ruminiclostridium. Next base: position 1,388 of record JAEZIB010000187.1, read on the forward strand.
TTTCTTACACAGCACATTCACCCAATACTCATTTTCTCTACCTGGGCGGACATCTTGCGTTTTCCAGGTTCTAATCAATTCCAAGTTTTTGTGCATGTCAATAAGGCTTTTCAAGGTTTCCTCATTGTAAGAGTTAAATAGTCTGCCATCTAAGACTAGCTCTCCTTCTCCATATTTGAACGAAGCATAAAAAACCCCATTTGTCTTAAGACTCTTTACTATTCTATCAATAACATCATCAATTTCATTTTTACTAACATGCAAAAGAGAGGCACACGCCCAAACCCCATCAAATTCATCATTGAAATTCATATCTTGGAACATCATTTTAATTGTTTTCTGCCCTGTCAATTCCGAGCTGAGTCTTACCATTTCATCTGATGCATCAATTGAGACAACTGAGAATCCCTTTCCTAAAAAAAACAGGCTGTCTCTGCCTGAACCACAACCAGCATCTAGTATATTACCATTGCACTTAACATATTTTAAGAACTCGACATTTGTTTGAGTCATATTAGCAGAAACTGTAGTATTGAAAAAATCGTTCGCGTTTTTGTCATAAAAATCTATGCTCATTTTCTATTCCTTCCTATTCCTCTATCTTCTTGTATAGCTTGGCATGTTTGTTTCTCAGTTTATATTCAAGTATATCATCAAAATGCTTCGCCAATAAACAGCTATTGTACTTTAGTATTTCGTTAGATATGTAAAATTCCTTGTTAATTTCATCATAGCTAAAATAATTTGATTTATTTATATGCTTAATTGGCATTTCTATAGCCTTTTTACTAAAATCTTCAATCGTCCAGTTCAGATAATTTTTACTTCCATTGTCTTGCATATCTATAGAATATCTTGGATTGTCATAAAAAGTTTTCATACTAAGTGCTACTTCATCGGCAGTTACCTTTTGACAAAGTTTGTTACCTTTAATAAATGTCCTTAACGTAGGAATCTTATAAAGCTTGTCCATTTGCATAGTCTCAATTTCATATAAGAATTTCTCAACATCTGTTCCTATCCACAAATTTTCCTCTTCATTCAGCTCCCCAAGTTGAGCCATTAAGCCAATGTATCCCTTTTTCAGCCTAATTAGTTCTGAAGTTTTTATATCTGAGCCCTCAAATATATCTGTTCTCATAGGTTGCCTGCCAAGCAATTCTTTCAACCTGTAGTACTCATTTTCAATTCTAACTGATAATTTCTCTTTTTTCTTTAGCTCTTCAAAAAGATCAATTAGTTTTAAATCAAACTGAACATTACAGCCTTCAGGATATTCTATATTAACAAAAGAGCTATCTTTTCTGCTCATTGGGTTTTTACCGCTTAATAATATTGGTAAAAGGTGAGCTCGTTTATAGTTTCCTATAAAATCAAGTACCGTTAAATAGGTTTTCCCTTGAAATTTTCTCAAGCCTCTACCCAATTGTTGAATAAAGACTGTATAGGATTCTGTAGGTCTTAAAAATAGAACAGAATCAATCTCCGGAATATCTACACCTTCGTTAAAAATATCAACAACGAATATTACTTTGACTTCTCCATTTTTTAATAAATCAACTGCCTTTTCTCTTTGCTCCGAATATTCGCCATCACCTGTATGCACTGTAACAGCCTTAATTCCAGATTTATTAAATTCACTTGCCATAAAGTTTGCATGATTTACCGAGCAACAAAAGGCAACAGTTTTATTTAAATTAAACAGCTTATAATATTTATATACTAAATCAGCTCGTTTCTCAACTGACAATGCTTTTTCAAGCTCTTTTTCGTTATATTTGCCATTCTTATAATCAATTTTACCATAATCAGTGTCATCATAGACACCATAATACTTAAATGGCACAAGATAATCTCTTTCAATTGCCTCTTTTAAATTGATTTCGTAAACAATATTATCATCACAATATTTAAATATATCCTTATTATCCATTCTAAATGGTGTTGCTGTAAGCCCCAGCAAAAATTTAGGTTTGAAATAATCTACAATACACCTATAAGTGCTTGCAGCTACATGATGAAATTCATCAATTATAATGTAATCGAAATGTTCAGGCTTAAAATATGCATGATTGAGGTAGTTTTCTTTTCCAAGAGTTTGTACGCTTGCAAAAATAATGTCTGCATCTTTATTTATATTTGATGCTTTAAAAAGACCTAGACTTTTGTTTGGCATTACCATTTCAAAGCTTTTGCAGGCTTGATTTAAAATTTCTTCTCTGTGTGCTACAAACAGAATTCTTTTATACTCTTGACTGTCAAAAGCGGCTAGATATGTTTTTCCAACACCTGTAGCCATTACTACAAGACCTTTTTTCATTCCCTCTTCTCTTGTTTGATTAAGGTAGTATAGGGCTTCTATTTGGGCACCAAATGGTTTTATAGCTTGTTCACATTGAGTTTGTGAAGCAATATTCTGTATAATATCATTTTTCTGATGTAAATGGTTCTTACTACTACTGGAAATAAGCCTGTTTGCTTTCCAACCAATGCTATAGTTTTTCAGTGCTTCATCATCAAGCTTGATAGAATGGTTTTCGAACAAGTTTTCAAAACTGTCTAGAAATTGATTAACGTCAGTTTCACCATGACTTGTTATAATTTTATAATTCCATTCCACCCCATGTTTTAAAGCCGACTCAGATATATTAGAAGAACCTATAAATATCTCACAACTCTGATTATCTTGAAATATGTATGTTTTAGGGTGAAAGGAAATGTTTGTATGCTTATAAATGCGAATATCTGCACATTCCCCTAGCTTCATCTTGAGCAAATACAATGCAGACGGCTCAGTAATTCCAAGGTAATAACCAGTCAATATCTGAATTTGAGTTCCATTATTCATTGCGTGAATGAGGTCATCTATAATCAAATCCACGCCTGATTCTTTAATAAATGCAGCCAATATTTTGATTTTGTTTGAGTTTCTAATTGCTTCTTTTAAATGTGGAAGCAAATTGGTGTTTGTGTTGGTTATTAGTGAGTTTTGTGGAATCATGGTGACCTCTTTGGGGGGTGGAATATGTTCTGTTATGTTTTATACTTTTATTTAATTCGATTATATTCACTTATTGCATATCCATCCGTCATTCCAGCAATATAATCTACAATATTTCTAATTAGTATTTTCCTTTTTTCAAATCTAATGTAATCATCTGGATTCATTTCTTTTTGTCGTTTTACATAAATTTCTAATAATTCATTTTTTAATTTTTTCCTTTCCTCATCTTTCACAGATTTTTCTATTTCATCCTTATATATTTCAGTTTTTTTTATTTTTTCCTTCATTTCATTACATATAGCTTTTACACATATATCTTCGATTTCAGCATCTACAATTTCTGTTTTACAATCATTCAAATCAACAGCACTATTTGATACTCTTTCATCTTTATGCATTAGTGTTTCTGCAAATATTCTGTGTAAAGTACCTTTATGTAATAATCTTGGGTTTCTATAATATCCCTCAAATAATTTTAAAATAACTTCACTAGCATTGTAATCACACCTTGCCACTTCTGTATTGCAGATTACTTTTTTTCGAACTATTTTTTCTAAATATTTATTACATTCGTCAATTGATTTAATTTCAGATTCAAAACCGATATATTTAGTTTTGTTGCTCATATCAATTTTATTAACTTCTGCCTTATCCATCTCAGTCTTACTAAAACTAATACATTCGATAATAAAAAATCCAACTATATCAGATATAATTCTTCCAATTAATAATTCGTTTTTATCTATATAAATTCTACAATCTTTATCAACCTCGTCCACTGTCTTCTTAAGTTTATTTCGTAATGGATGATATTTTTCGATATCAAGTCGATCAAGTAACTCATCTACTGTCATCAATCCTGATGTTAATGCATCATCGACATCATGACCTCTTTGAGCAATCTCGTCTGCAATTGCTACAACCTGACCTTCAAGTGTAGCTGAAATACCCGTATCATCTTCAATTTTTAAGTTTAATTTTGAACTATAATCTTCGGTAATAAAGTCATTTATATCAATACGATTTTTTAATTTTGTATGCTTCAATACTCCTTCAATCACCTGTACACTCACATCCAAGCCACAGTGTTCTACGTATTTTTCTTCTAATTTCGCTAATACTTTCGCACTTTGATAATTATGTTTAAAACCCCCATAGCAATTTGCTTCTAAAAACTCATTAGGTGTATTAAAATTTATTCTACTTTTACCATTCAAAATATTCTCTATCGTCCGTTCTCCTTGATGCCCAAAAGGTGTATGTCCAAGATCATGTGCTAAAGCAATTGCTTCTGTCAAATCTAAGTTTAGACCTAATGCATATGCTATAGCTTTGGCGATCTGGTTTACCTCTAATGTATGTGTCATCCTCGTTCTAAAGTAATCTCCTTTATCAGCACCAAATATTTGCGCCTTATCAACCATTCTTCTAAAAGCTTTGCTATTTACAATACGTTCCCTATCTCTTTGAAATTCATTTCTATACTTATCTGGCTCCGTACTATTATAGATACGTATACATTGTTCATTATGTTGAGCTAAATCATTTAATTTATATTCTTTTTCTTTGTCAAAATCAATATTTTTTGGCTTTTGTGATTCTTGACTTGGTAGCAATCTTTCTTTTAATTCTAATATTAAACTATTCATTTTACTAATTCTAATATATGATTTCTCAGGAAAATCTTTTTCCAAATTTAAATCCAATTTATCTATGATTCCTTCTATCGTTCTTTTACAATCTGATTGCTTTATAAATCTGTCCATACAATAGTACAATTTTAAATCATCATTTACAATACATGTTCCAATGTGCAAATCTTTAATTTCTGATTTACTATAAGTAATTAATAAAATAAGTCCAGTATCATCCTTTTTAATATCTTTAGCAATTAGATAAGTTTTATCATCTGGTTTTATATTATAATACCCATGCTTTCTCTCATCTCCTATTCCTTTCTTATTAAAACTATTATTAGCACTATCCCATATTTTTTTAGTTTCTGGGCACTCTTTAATCTTAATGATAAAAACTACTTGTTCCATAATAGCCCTCCTTGTGTTGTTAATAAATATATGTCCACATTTTTATGTTCTTGCAAAATGAATACGAATTCATAGATACTGCGAGTTTATAAAAGAAAATATATCTGAACCATTTTCTCTGTATTAGTTTAATAAAAATAACTGTTACTTTTTTAATACACTTTCAAAGTTATATCTTTGTATGATTAAATCCTTACAATCAACTTTCATATATGTATTCGTGTCAATAATAAGGCTCTTTTTGTCTTTTGATATATCACAAAGTTCTAATATAAATTGATTCCCATCAGTGGCAATCACAGCATAATTTGAATTTTTAATTTTCACTGTATCAAATTGTTTTTCACTTTTTGCCTTAAAATAACCGCTATACCATATAATAAAAATGTATACTACAATCGCTCCCAAAAAGATTATAATTGCAAAAATCCCTTTATCCTTTTGCCTGAATTTGTTGTTTTTCTTAATATTTGTAGCTTTTTTATTATTTTCTTTATTCTGCATTTTTACATTTTTCTTTTCCAGATTTTCTTTATTATATTGTTCTATTACAT
>JAEZIB010000072.1 GCA_023416275.1 Bacillota bacterium
GTATAATGGACAGAGATCAGATAGACCACAGGGTCAATATAATGGACAGAGATCAGATAGACCGCAGGGTCAATATAATGGTCAAAGAACTGACAGACCACAGGGACAATACAGTGGGCAGAGATCAGACAGACCACAGGGTCAGTATAAACAACAAGGTCTTGAGATACCAAAGCCAGATGCTGCTGTAGCTCAAGAACAATTCGACTCACAGAGGAATGAAGCTAGAAGAGAATTCCAAAGTAAGGATTTTGATAAGATTGCAAAAAGAGATGAAAATAAAAAGAAGGAAACTCCAAAACCAAGTGTTGTTCAAAACAAACATAGTAGGGTAAGACCTCAAAAGATTGTTATTGAGAAAAAAGGTGTTTCAGAGATACTTTCAGAAGAATATATTTTTAATGAGTTCTATAATGATGATGGAAAGAAGAAGAGACTCCCTAAAAATAGAAAAAATGAAAAACTTCAAGCTAAGTATATTCCGCCAAAGGCAGTTTTGACTTCAATAACTATACCAGAGTCACTTACAGTAAAAGAGTTGGCTGAGTCACTTAAGAAGACATCGACTGAAATTATAAAGAAGCTGATGGCATTTGGAGTAATGGCAACGCTTAATAATGATGTAGATTTTGATACAGCAACTATTATTGCTGAAGAATATGGTGTAAAAACCGAGAAAGCAGTACAGGTTAGTGAAGAAGATATACTCTTTGATGATATTGAAGAAGTTGATGAAACGAAATTAAAGCCTAGACCTCCGGTTGTTGTTGTTATGGGACACGTTGACCACGGAAAGACTTCTTTGCTTGATGCAATTAGAAGTACTCATGTAATAGATAGTGAAGCTGGTGGAATAACTCAGCATATAGGTGCTTATACAGTTAAGGCAAAAGATAAACCTATTACGTTTTTAGATACTCCTGGCCATGAAGCTTTTACAGCAATGCGTGCTAGAGGAGCTCAAGCTACAGATATTGCAATTCTGGTGGTTGCAGCTGATGATGGTGTAATGCCACAGACAATTGAAGCAATCAATCATGCCAAAGCAGCAAATGTCTCAATCATTGTTGCTATTAACAAGATTGATAAGCCAGGAGCAGATTTAGATAGAGTGAAACAAGAGCTTACCAAGTACGGAATAGTTGCAGAGGAATGGGGCGGAGATGCAATCATGGTACCTGTTTCTGCAAAGAAGAGAGAAAACATTGATCAATTATTAGAAATGGTACTTTTGGTTGCCGACATGTTAGAATTGAAAGCTGACCCTGATAGACAGGCAAAGGGAACAATCATTGAAGCTAAGCTTGACAAAGAAAGAGGACCTGTTGCCACTGTACTTATTCAAAGAGGTACATTAAAATCAGGAGATGCTATAATTGCCGGTTCTTCATTTGGTAGAATCAAAGCTATGTCAAATGACAAGGGTGTTTCAATTAGTAGTGCTGGACCTTCAATGCCTGTAGAAATTCTTGGAATGACTGATGTTCCAGAAGCTGGAGAGTTATTCTATGCTGTTACTGATGAAAAGGTTGCTAAGCAATTAGTAGAAAAGAGAAAGTTTAAACAAAAGGAACAACTTTATAAAACGAATTCTAAGGTTACTCTTGAGGATTTATATGCTCAAATTGTAGCTGGTAAGGTTAAAGACTTGAACTTAATAATTAAGGCCGATGTTCAAGGTTCACTTGAGGCTGTGAAATCTTCACTTACAAAGTTGAGCAATGATGAGGTAAGAGTAAATATTGTTCACTATGCTGTAGGTGCTATAACAGAGTCTGATGTTACATTGGCACAGGTTTCAAATGCTATAATAATCGGATTTAATGTAAGACCTGGTATAAATGTAACTGAAGCAGCTAAAAATGCAGAGGTTGATTTAAGACTATACAGTATTATATACAAAGCTATTGAAGATGTTCAATCTGCAATGAATGGATTACTTGAACCTACTTATAAAGAGGTTGTGCTTGGACATATTGAAATCAGACAGGTATTCAAGGTTTCAAATGTTGGAACAATTGGTGGTGCTTATGTTACAGATGGTAAGGTTCAAAGAAATTCTGAGGTTAGGATTGTAAGAGAAGGTATAGTAATTCATGAAGGTAAGCTTGCTTCCCTTAAGAGATTTAAAGATGATGCCAAGGAAGTTGCTCAAGGTTATGAATGTGGTGTTTCGATAGAGAAATTCAATGACATAAAAGAAGGCGATGTAATTGAAGCATTCATAATGGAGGAAGTAAAAAGGTAGAGAGTTCAATTGGAATAAGCAGTAATAAATATTACAGTTGTTGCTTTTGAGTAGGTTGAAGTGGATTAATATCCAATTCAGCCTATTTGTATATATTGTATGATTACTTCAGCATTACAAAATATGATTCACATATGAAATACAAATTAGTATAAATTGAGCGTATTGGCAATACTAAGTAAATACTATGTAACTGATAAATTAATTATAGTATTTTGGTTGGCTTCAAAAAAGAATTAACATCCAATTGCTTATAATTTATGGTTTTTATAAGGTAATGTTGCTTTCGGGAAATAATTTAGCAATTAGGATGTATGTTGATGAAGTTTATATTATTAGACAGGAGGTGCTAAGTCCATACTAGTATATTAGCTTTAATGCAAACATAGAGTATGGATATATAATTATGGCTGATAGGATAACAAGAATATCTGAGGAAGTAAAGAAAGAAATAAGTAGTATAATTCAAAACGAGATTAAGGACCCAAGACTACCAAGTTTAGTAAGTATTATAGATTGTCAGGTGACAAAAGATTTGGGACATGCAAAAGTTTATGTGAGTGTTATGGGAACAGAAGAAGAAAAGAAAAATGCTATAAAAGCTCTCAAAAGTGCAGCAGGATTCATAAGACGAGAACTAGGACACAGAGTACAGTTAAGAGCTACTCCAGAAATTCATTTTGAATTGGATAATTCAATTGAGCATGGAATGTATATAAATAAATTATTAGATGACGCAAAAAGAGATTTTAAGGAATAATTTGTGGGGGCTAAAATGGACAAAGAAATTGTTAAACTAATATCTGAAGCTGGAAGTGTTGCAATATATCCACACGTCAGTGCTGACGGAGATGCAATTGGTTCATCTCTTGCTTTAGGTTTGGCACTTAGAAATGCAGGAAAAAAGGTATCGGTATATATCGAAGAAGATATTCCAACAGTATACAGATTTTTACCAGGTGGTGAGTTATCGGGTTTCTATAATGAAAATGTTGAGGTTGCCGATTTGAATATAGCTCTTGACACTGGAGATGTTGGTAGATTGGGTTCAAGAGCTGAAGCATTTTTTATGGCTCCATGTACCATAAATATTGACCATCATGTTACTAATACAAAATACGCACATCTCAATTTTGTTAATGCTATTTCTGCTTCTACTGGTGAAATTACTTATTTGCTGTTAAAGAAATTGAAAATGGAAATAAATGCAGATATTGCTACATGTTTATATACGGCAATAGCAACGGATACAGGTGGTTTTCAGTATCAGAATACAACCGCAGAGACGCATAAAATAATAGCTGAATTGCTTTCAACAGGTATTAATGTGGGAGAAATATCCCAAAGAATATACGACAATACCACCTACGAAAAACTCAAGTTAACTGCAAAGGCTATTGAATTGCTTGAGCTGCATGAAAGTTCCAAGCTTTCAGTTGTTGCTTTATCATTAGATGATATTTTGTCAACAGGAGCTAAAGAAGAGGATTGTGATGGTATTGTTAATATAGGCAGATCAATAGAAAGCGTTGAGGTATCTGCATTAATAAAGGAAAAGAGCAATAATGAAATCAGAGTAAATCTGAGGTCAAAGACTTATGTTGATGTTTCTGAAGTAGCTGCAGCTTTTGACGGCGGAGGTCATAAGAGAGCAGCAGGGTGTACAATTATTGGTACATTAGAGGAAGCAAAGAAAAAGATTATAGAGGCTATAAAGGAAAAATTATAAATGAATGGTATTCTGAATGTTTTGAAACCTGCTGGTATGACTTCATTTGATGTAATAGCTGTTGCAAGAAAAATCACACATCAAAGGAAGATTGGTCATACAGGAACTTTAGATCCATCAGCAGTGGGAGTATTACCAATCTGCTTTGGAAATGCAACCAAGGCAATTGAGTTTATGATTGATAAGGATAAGGTTTATCGTGCTGAGATGACATTGGGTATTACAACTGACACTCAGGACTCTTCAGGAAAGATCATTTCATCACATGTTGTTGATGTTAACAAAAATGAAATAGTAAATGTGTGCAATAGTTTTATAGGAGAGCTTGCTCAACTTCCGCCAATGTATTCGGCAATTAAGATTGGCGGTAAGAAGCTTTATGAAATTGCAAGACAAGGTGAAACTATTGAACGCCAAGCAAGAAACATAACAATATACGATATAAATGTTATCAGAATATGGGATGATATTGCGATATTTAGTGACAATGAAAATACTGTACAATATGCAACAAAAAAAGTAATTTTTGACGTACATTGCTCAAAGGGGACTTATATTAGGACACTTTGCAATGACATAGGAGAAAAGCTTGGGTGTGGAGGTCATATGTCCTTTTTAGTTAGGACAAGAGCTGGAAAATATGATATTCACTCAGCACTTACTCTTGAAGAGATAATGGAACTAGCCAAGGATAATACGCTTAGCAGCAATTTAATTTCGGTTGAGTCGGTATTCGCAGATTATGATAAAGTGCAGCTAAATGAAGCAGATACTGCTAAATATAATAATGGTGTATGGATTAAAGCTATTTTTCAAAAAGAAAATCAAAATACTACTAAAAGGGTATATGATAGTAATGGTGTTTTTTTAGGCATAGGTGAGATTTTTAATGATGGACAAGACATGTGCCTAAAATCAAAAAAGTTCTTTAGGGATAGCTCGAAAATAAAGTAGGTACTAACATGGTGCTTTTTCGAGCAGAGAAAACCCGCAAGCGGCTTTTCCATTAATATGATTATATGAGTCCAATATGGACTTAAAAAGGGATAATAGCTCGAAAACATAGTCTGTGCAAACATAATACTTTTTCGAGCTTTTTACATTTATATGAGCCCAGAAGATACTTAAACTCAGCAAAGCAGTGGTTGACTAATAAAAGTTTAGCGATATTGTTGTACCAAATTGGGCATAAGGGATATCAGCTCGAAAATATAGTTTGTGCGAACATAGTGCTTTTTGCCAGTGTGGATGAAACGTAAAAAAATGCTGCGTACCTCCACGAGAACTACACCAGATTTTTTATGCCTAAATGGGGCGTGGGAGGTTAGTATGAGGGTTGTTTATTCTAATAATATTGATAAGTATTTTAATTGTAATACAGGCGTTGGACTTGGCAATTTTGATGGACTGCATATCGGTCATATGGCTCTTATAAATACACTGATTCGTGAAACGCAATTAAATGGACTAGCTTCGGTAGTTTATAATTTTACTAAGCACCCAGAAAATATTCTTAGAAAGAAGCTTATCACGCCTTTACTATTGACTGAACAGAAAAAAATAGATTTACTTAGCGAGATAAATCTGGATTACTTGTATTTTGACGAGTTTAACGAGGTTTTTTCAAGACTTTCACCTGAGGAATTTGTTAAGCAGATTTTAATTGATAAACTCCATATAAAATTGGCTGTAGTTGGTTATGACTACAGATTTGGCTATCAAGGTGAGGGAAATATTGAATTTTTGAAGGAGCTAGGAAAAAAATATTGCTTTAAAGTTATAGTTATATCTCCTATTACCTGTGATAATGAAATTATTAGCAGTACAAGAATAAGAGAACTAGTTATAAATGGCGAACTTGAAACAGCTTATAAACTTTTAGGAAGAAATTATTCTATTACTGCAGAAGTTGTAAGTGGGAGAAGAATTGGAAATACTATTGGTTATCCTACAGCAAATATTAATCCAGAAAGATTTTTGGTTTTGCCTGCTAATGGTGTATATATAACTAAGACATTGCTTGATGGCAAGTTCTATAACAGCATGACAAATGTAGGCTTTAATCCAACTTTTGAAGACTGCAAACAAAAAAATGTAGAGACTCATATAATTGATTTTCATCAAGATATTTATGGTAAGAAGATAGAAGTATTCTTTTTGAAAAAGATTAGAGATGAAAGAAAATTTGAGAGTGTTGAACAGTTAAAACAGCAAATAGCCATGGATATGTTTCATGCTAAAGAATATCTTGGTATAGGATCATAAACTATGAATAAATATAGAATTATTATTACTGGAATTGTTCAAGGTGTAGGTTTTAGACCCTTTATATACAATTTGTCTATACAGCTTGGTTTGAAGGGGTGGGTTGGCAATGAGGATAGTAATGTAATAATTGAGATTGAAGCAAATTATAACCAATTAGTTGATTTTTTAAATCAAATTAAAAAGTCAGCTCCTGCTCTATCTAAAATTGAATCAATTAATTATAAGGAATTACCATTTGAAGGCTTCAAAGACTTTACAATAAGGGAAAGTCAAACAAGCCTTAAAGGTAATATTTTTATTTCTCCTGATGTAGCAACTTGCAAGGATTGTTTGAAGGAACTTAAAGACAGAGAGGACAGAAGATATCTATATCCTTTTATTAATTGTACAAATTGTGGTCCAAGGTTTACTATAATCAAAGACATCCCTTATGACAGAGATAAAACTACAATGGACAGCTTTTACATGTGTGATAGCTGCAGAAAAGAGTATACAGAACCTACAGATAGAAGGTATCATGCACAGCCTATAGCCTGTCACAATTGTGGACCTAGTTTGGAAATTGCATTAGGTAATTCAAATTCTCAGTTCAGAATAGAACCTGAGCATTTGAATACTGTAAAACAACAAAAAGTATCTAATTTATATAATTGGACTTTTAATGAAGAAGAGAACCTGCCAATACCCCTTTTAAATAAAAATAACCATGCGGATAAATGTGATTTGCAATGGCCATTATGTAAGAATTGCAGAAGCTCAGAATCTTATATTAATAGTAAAAAATGCATAGAATATATTGCCGAAATAATTAAAACTGGACAAATAGCTGCTATAAAGGGAATTGGAGGATACCATCTTTCATGTGATGCCTTAAATGATAGCGCAGTTGAGAGACTTAGGACAAAAAAGCATCGTGATAAAAAACCATTTGCATTAATGATGAAAAACCTTGATGTAATTGCTAAGTATTGTAAAATAAATGATAAGGAAATTGAATTATTAGAATCTCCTGCAAGCCCCGTAGTTTTGCTTGAAAAAAAAGAAGGTATCAAGCTGCCTGCATTAATAGCACCCCTAAATAGATATCTAGGTGTAATGCTGCCGTATACGCCAATCCACCATATATTATTTGAACAGGAAGGCTTTCCTGAATTAATAGTCATGACAAGTGGAAATTTATCAAGTGAGCCGATATTTTATAAGGATGATGATGCAATTACTGCTCTTGGAGAGATTGCAGATGCTTTTTTGACACATAATCGGGATATATATATTCGCATTGATGACTCGGTTACAAGAGTTTTTGAAAATAGAGAGTACATCATTCGGCGTTCAAGAGGATATGTTCCCAAACCAATTATATTAGATATTCGCAGGCTTTTTAAAATAGATGAATGCTTTGAAATACCATCAATCCTTGCTTGTGGCGGAGAACTTAAAAATGTTTTTTGCGTGAATAAAGATAATTTGTTTTACTTAAGTCACCATATTGGAGATTTAGAAAACGAGAGTACTAATAATGCGTTTATCAGTGGAATTGAGCATTTTAGAAAATTATTTGATATTTCTACTGATTATATTGCTTATGATTTTCATCCAAACTATTTTTCCACACAATATGCTCTAAGTCATATAGAAAAGGAAAAAATGGGAATCCAACATCATAAAGCTCACATTGCTGCATGTATGGCAGAAAATCAACTGGATGGAGAAGTCATTGGTGTTTCCTTTGATGGTACAGGCTATGGTGATGACGGAAATATTTGGGGCGGAGAATTCTTTAAAGGTGGCTATTACGAGCTTGAAAGAGTTGGACACTTGGATTATGTTATGATGCCTGGAGGGGATTCGGCTGTAAAGCATCCGTGGAGAATGGCTGTAAGTTATTTATATTCAGCTAGAAGGACTTGTTTGTTACAACGTAGTAATGATTTACTAGCCCATATAAGTCAAAATGATATTGAATTTACAATAAAAATGCTAGAGAAGCAACTGAACTGTCCGCTGACCTCAAGTATGGGAAGATTTTTTGATGCTGTTTCTGCATTACTGGGTATAAATACTGATATCAGCTATGAAGGGCAAGCGGCAATCGAGTTGGAATATTATGCAATCGAAGTAAAACCAGAACCATATGTTATTAACTTTTGTAATAAAAAACAAAGTGAGGAAACTTATGAGGAAAAGTTTTGTAGTCAAAATGGCTCTTCAATTGTTGAAAATAGTTCCTCTGTCTTAGGAAACCAAGACAGCGCTGATAGCCTTGATAGGAATAGGTTTGGTTTTGTTGTACAAACAAGCTGTATAATAAATCAAATCATTCAAGATATACAAGAAGGACATAGTAAGGAGCATGTTGCCTCAAGGTTTCATTCTACTATTGCCGAAATAGTGTTGCAGGGCTGTATTTTAATCAGGAAGAATAGCAACTTGAATTCAGTAGTTTTAAGCGGTGGAGTTTTTCAGAATATTACTTTACTAAAAATGTGTATCGACAGGCTGAGAGAGCATGATTTTAATGTATATACTCCTTCAGAGTATCCGGCTAATGACGGTGGGATTGCTTTAGGTCAAGCTGTACTTGCACTTGGTAAGATTATAGGTAGGCAGGTATGAGGCGAAACAGACTTAATACTCAACTTTTCAAACTGAATATTGTAGGTTTTAATAATAATCAATGGAAAGTTGTGTTATAAATAGTTGTAGGAAATGGTTTGTGAAAAAAGCAGCATGCTAAATGAATGCATGGATTTTAATATTAATTAAATAACAAAGAAGTATTCATGTACGTTTATAACGCAAGCTCTAAGTGTTTTTGCGGTAGCCCATACGATGTCAGTTTTAGCATACTATGAGACATGGATGGTGAATGTGCACTTTGGGTTGTTTAGTTTCCAACTCTTGCAATTGAAATGTAATTGCGTTGAGTATATACTTTAAATGTATAAGTAAAAATTACTAACTCAACTTTCCAAGCTGAAATATTATGCTCGAAAGTTGATTGAAAAATAGTGAGGTCAATTTTAGACCTTTAATATGTAGTATATGTGAAAGTTGATTTTTTTATTATGTGATAGGAGGATTTAAAAATGTGTTTAGGTTTACCAGCGAAGGTATTGAGCATTGATGGAAATACCAGTACAGTTGAAATGATGGGGGTATCAAACACTATTTCTATAGAGCTACTTGAAGATGTTAAAGTTGGAGATTACGTTTTAGTTCATGCAGGGTGCGCTATTCAAATACTTGATCAAGAAGAGGCCCTTAAAACTATAGAAATATTTGAAGATATCAGAAAAATAGGTATCTAAGCAGAATCACAAAGTAATTTTGTTATTGTTACAAAATGGAGGATAAATGGCGAACTTTATTGATGAATTCAGAGATAAGGAAGTAATACAAAAGATTGTAGCTAATCTTAGCAATTATAAAGGCCCAAACCTAAAAATTATGGAGGTTTGTGGAACACACACTATGGCAATATCCCGGTATGGGCTTAGGTCACTCTTGCCAAAAAGTATTGAGCTGGTTTCTGGCCCAGGTTGTCCGGTATGTGTTACTCCAACATCATATATTGATAGTGCATTAAAGCTTTCAGATAGAAAAGACATTATTATTACAACTTTTGGCGATATGATGAGAATACCTGGTAATGAAAGCACATTACTTTACAAGAAAGCTAAAGGAAGCAACGTCCAAATGGTCTATTCTCCACTAAATGCCTTAGATTTAGCAAAAGAGAATCCAGATAAGGAGGTTGTTTTTTTATCAGTAGGTTTTGAAACAACAACTCCGGTTATTGCTCTTGCTGTTTACAAGGCAAAAAGTGAAGGGATAAATAATTTTTCAGTATTGACAGCAAACAAGACAATGCCAGAAGCAATTAAAACCCTTGCAGGCGACACAGAATTAGATATAGATGGTTTTCTATATCCTGGGCACGTTTCTGCGATAATTGGAACAGACTTTTTTTCAGATGTTGCGTATAATATGAAAAAGGCTGGTGTTGTTGCGGGTTTTGAGCCTTTGGATATTTTATATTCCATAAATATTTTGGTTAAAAATATAACTGAAGGCAATAGCATTTTAGAAAATATGTATTCAAGAATTGTTACGAAGGAAGGTAATACAAAAGCGCAGCAAAAAATGTATGAAGTTTTTCAGGTTGCAGATGCTGTTTGGCGTGGAATTGGCAACATTCAGAACTCGGGGCTGGAGCTTAATGCTCAGTATGAAGGGTTTGATGCCTCCCAAAAATTTAATATTGAGGTTATCAATAGTCCTGAACCAAAGGGATGTCAATGTGGTGAAGTGCTGAAGGGGAAGAAAAGACCTATTGACTGTAAACTTTTTAAAACCAGATGTACTCCAGAAAATCCAGTGGGTGCTTGTATGGTTTCATCAGAAGGAACATGTGCTGCTTACTACAAATATGGGAACTAATTAAGAAAAATATGAATTGCTCGATTGTAAAGCGATATAAATATAATTGCATTATCCTGACATTAACATAAAATGAATAAAATAGAAAAAATATACTATTATTAAGTCTGAGTAAATACTATAATAGTCTTACGGAGGCTAAAAAATATATGGAAAACATAATTACTTTAGCTCATGGCAGCGGAGGTTCAGCTACATTGAAGCTAATAGAGCAAGTATTTAAGAAACATTTTAAGAATGATATACTATCTCAGGGAGATGATTGTGCCAAGCTAAATATTGCAAATTCAAATAATTTGGTTTTTACTACTGATAGTTTTGTTGTTACTCCTGTATTTTTTAATGGAGGCAACATTGGAAAACTCGCAGTATGCGGTACGGTAAATGATTTATCAACTAGTGGAGCAACACCCTTATACTTGAGTTGTGGATTTATTATTGAAGAGGGTTTTAGTATAGAGAATTTGGAAAAAATAGTAAGGTCTATGAGTGATACTGCTCGTGAATGTGGCGTTCAGATAGTAACAGGGGATACAAAGGTTGTTCAAAAGGGTGCCGCAGATAAAATATTTATTAATACCTCTGGGATTGGTATTGTTCCTGACGGCATAAGTATTTCGGGAAATAATGCAAAGGTAGGAGATAAAATAATAATCTCTGGTACTATTGGTGATCATGGAAGCTGTATTCTTCTTGAACGAGAAAATATGGGTTTTCAAGCTGAGATTAAGAGCGATTGTGCTGCTCTTTCAGGTTTAGTACAAGAAATGCTGGAGTTTACAACTGACATTCATGTTCTTAGAGATCCTACTAGAGGCGGAGTTGCAACTACATTAAATGAGATAGCAAATCAAAGTAATGTATCGATTTTGATAGAAGAGGATAAGCTGCCAATAAAAAGGGAAGTTCAGGGGGTATGTGAGCTTTTAGGAATGGATCCTTTGTATATGGCTAATGAAGGGAAGCTGTTGAGTTTTGTAACTGCAGAAAAGGCAGAAGCTCTACTGGCTGTAATGAGAAAGCACAAATATGGTGTAGATGCACAGATTATTGGTGAGGTTACAAAAGCGGGAGAGCCTAAAGTGCTGCTTAAAGCATTGAGTGGCGGTACTAGAATTATTGGTGTACTGGCTGGTGATCAGCTGCCTAGAATATGCTAAGGAATATCATATATTGTCAGTTTAAAAGTGATATTGTTAAATAAATGACAGGTTAGTGATTTAGTGGCTCTGAACAGGTACCTAAATTACTGATTGTAAGTGTTAATATTGTCCCATAATTGTTATGGTTAAATGTTTTACGTACAGAGGAAAGTGGATTGGTATGAGCAAAAGAACATTAAATTGATAATTATTTAAGCTGTGAAGTTTACAGCTATTAATTAATATAATCAAGTTAGCTTGCTAACTTGTGGTAAGTACAATTCTGGAAGGAGGAATAAATGCATTGATTATTTCAATGAAGAATTTAGGTAAAATATATAAAAACGGGCAGATTCAAGTTGAGGCGCTGAAACATGTCAACATAGATATTGAAAAGGAAGAGTTTGTTGCCATAATGGGCCCTTCAGGTTCAGGAAAGTCCACTCTGATGAATGTAATAGGATGTTTGGATAAATCCACGTCAGGTGAGTATTGGTTAGATGGTATCAATATATCAACTTTGAATGAGGTTGAGCTTGCTAGAATAAGAAATCTTAAAATTGGTTTTGTTTTTCAGTCTTTTAACTTATTACCTAGAATAACTGCATTACAGAATGTTGAGCTTCCTATGATTTATGCAGGTGTTGGCAGTAAGGAAAGAAGAATTAAGGCTGTAAGTGCTTTGGAGAGAGTTGGATTAGAAAAAAGAATGCACCACAAGCCTAATGAAATGTCAGGAGGACAAAAGCAGAGGGTTGCAATTGCAAGAGCATTAGTTAATTCTCCTGCAATAATACTTGCTGATGAACCAACAGGAAATCTGGATAGTTCATCAAGTGAGGAGATAATGTCCGTTTTTCAAGATTTAAATAAAGAAGGTGTAACAATTGTTCTTGTTACACATGAACCCGATATAGCAGAACATACTAAGAGGGTTTTGAGATTCAGAGACGGCTTTTTAAAGTCTGATGAACTAGTTAAAAAGCCTTTAGATGCAAAAGAAATTCTTAAAAGCTATAGTTTGGCAGAGGCATAAATTTCTTGTCAGTATGTTGATTAAAAAATAATACAAAAATTTTAACTCAAGAAAGGAAAATGTGAAGATGGATGACAATAATGTAGTTATTAATGAAAGTAATGTTGTTGTAAATGAGGTTGATTATTCAAAGATGAATTTTATTAAAAGAGTTCTAGGTGTAATATGTTTTCCAGGTAAGGTTATGCAGTCACTTGAGCAAAAACCTCGCGTACTATTTGGAATATTGATAACAGCACTAGCTCCTCTTGTATTGATACTTGCAACTTTCCCCATGTACATGGAATTTACAAGAGGTTTATTGCAAGCTACATATGCAAAAATGAATTTGGAAGTTACTGCACAGCAATTAGAGCAAGCTCTCAGCTTCTCACAATATTCAGCTATCATTGGCGGTCCCATCGCGGCAGTTGTAATGTTACTTATAAAAGCATTAGTTATATGGGCGATTATTAAGATATTTAAGGGACAAGGCAAATACAAACAAATATTGTCTATCGCAGGATATGCTGCTGTTATCTCTGTATTATCTACAATTGTATCTATTATAACTACTAGAGTTACTGGTGTCTTTTCTGATGTTAGTTTTACAAGTATAGCCTCTCTTATACCAGAAATGAAAGGAAGCTTTATATATGGTATGACAAAAATGATAGAGGTATTTTCAATTTGGCAGTATGCGGTAATAGCTATTGGTATTACAGCAGTAAGTAAGTTAAGTAAAAAGAAGGTATACATAATAGTTGCTGGTATATTTGCAGTTGTTGCTATTTATGCAGGTATTACTGAAGTTGCTGCTATGTAATTAATTTAAGAGTGCAAGAAATTTATAACGAGGCAGGAAAGTGTCCCCTACTTCTATAAGTGTTGGGTACTGCTTTGGTTTTTAGGCGGTGAGAATATCTCCTGCCTCGCTTACACGCCGCTGATGTAACGAAATTTTTCTACAATCGAAAAATTTCATTTTGAATCTAGGCGTTATAATACATTTAGGATAACTTGGAGGTTAAAATGAAGAAGAAGGTTTTTATAGGGATTGGCGTTGCGGCGCTAATTATTGTATTAGTTGTTGTGGGAATAGTTAAAAATACAGGCAGTGCAGGAACTGGACCTCTTTATACCGTTGAGGTAAACGAAATAAAAAAAGGTGATATTAGTTCATATATCTCAGCAAATGGAACTGTTACTGAAATTGATAAGTCTGAAATATACATAGATACTCCAATAAAGGCAACAAAGGTATATGTTGAGAAAAACGATGTAGTAAAAAAGGGACAAAAGCTTGTAGATTTTGATTTTGATGAATTAGATTCTCAGCTAGAGAAGGCTAAATTGACAAAAAGAACCCAAGAGCTTAATTTAAAGAAATTAAAGCTTATGGATACTAAAGTTAGTGTTACATCTGCTGAGAATGCCTTGAAGGTAGCAGAAAATTCTGTGGTTTCGGCTCAGAGAAACTATGATGTAGCTTTTAAAAATTATAATGATACCAAGAAGCTTTATGAAGTTGGTGACAAATCAAAAAGTGAACTTGAAATGACAGAAAATACATATAAGGATGCTGAAGTTGCATTAAATAATGCCAAAATAAATCTTGAGTCTCAAAAAGCAGCATTAAAAGATACATCAAAAACCAACAACCAATCAGAAAGTTCAAAGCAAATTGATATTCAATCTCAGCAGGTAGAAATAGAGAACAGTGCATTAACTATAAAAAATCTAGAGAATAAGATAAAGAAAATAAAAGATTCTATGTTGTGTACGATGGATGGAGTTGTCTCACAAATAAATGTTTCAGAAGGTTCTTATACCCCTAGTGGTCAACCTGCTTTTGTAGTAATTAATCCTAACAAATTAGAAGTTAAGGTTAATGTAAATGAGTATAATGCTAAGCAGATACAGGTGGGTCAAAGTGTTAATATAACTGGTGATTCTATACCTGAAAATGAAAAGATTACTGGAAAGGTAACCAGTGTTTCACCAGTTGCAAGCTCAAGTGCAACAGGTACGGGCAGCACAGAAACAGTTATTCAAGTTATAGTAGGTATTGATAAGGTTACATCTTCTATTAAGCCTGGAATTACTGTAAATTGTGATGTAAAAACGGTTAATATTACCAATGTTTTAACAATTCAACTTGACATGCTCACACAAGATAAGGATGGAAATAACTTTGTTTACGTATTAAGTGAGGATAAAAAGAAAATGCTTAAAAAGCCAGTTGAATTGGGTAGTACCTCTGATATGACTGCTGAAGTAAAAAGTGGTGAGATTAAAGAGGGCGACTTTATTATTATGAATCCTAAGGCAGTATATGAGGATGGAGCAAGGGTAAAAATTAGTGAAAAGTAAAAGGCGAGGTTAAACGAATGAATATTATTGAAAGTTTTAAGCAAGCATTGTCAAGCCTTCGAGCCAATAAACTCCGTTCCATCCTGACCATGGTTGGTATTATAATGGGTGTGTTTTCCGTTATTACAATTGTTGCGATAGGAAATGCTACTCAAAGCTATATGGACAATGAGTTTGCAAAAATTGGGGCTAATGTTTTAGTTGTATACTATAGGTCAGGTACTATAAATTCTAATGATATACTAAAAAATGATGATCTAAAAGCTATTGGCACTGTTGAGGAAATCAAAAATGTTGGAACTTCCATATCAGGGTCAGGTTCATTAAGGGTTGGCTCTAAAACCAGGAGAGCTAGTATTACGGGTGTTTCATCTCAATACAAGGAGATTATGCCTTCTGAGATGGCCCAGGGCAGAATGATAAATGATATTGATAACTCAACAAGGTCAAATGTAGTTGTAATTGCTGAAGATTTTGCCAAGACTTACTTTAAGGATACAAATCCAATTGGACAAAAGCTTAGAGTATCATTAAGCTCAGGAAGTTCGTTAAATTTAACAGTTGTGGGAGTCACAAAGACTGAAGAATCGCCCTTTAGCGGTATGATGATTAATGAGAATCAACCAGTTCCCTTAACCATTCCTATGACAACGCTTCAATCCTATGGAGATAATTCATTGAACTATATTTATGCTTCAGTTGACGAAACTGATAGTGCTAAATTAAAGAAGATTGGAGATAAAGTAATAAGGGTTCTTGAGAACAAGCATGGAAATAAAGACAAATATGCTGTTGAATTCTTATCTGACTACCAGGAAATGTTAAATTCGATGCTAGGGATAGTATCATCAGTATTGCTGGTAGTTGCTGTAATAACGCTTGTGGTTGGAGGAATAGGCATTGTAAACATACTTTTAGTTTCTGTTACCGAGCGTATTAGAGAAATAGGTGTTAGAAAAGCACTGGGAGCAAGAAAACGAGATATTGTAATTCAGTTTATCACTGAGTCAATAATGCTAACAGGAATAAGCGGTTTAATAGGAATTGGTTTTGGTATTCTAGGAGGGTTTATTATATCCTCACTAATAAAAATTCCACCTGTTGTAAATGTAAAAGTAGTGGTACTGGCATTTTTAGGATCAGTTGCACTGGGCTTATTATTTGGAGTTTACCCTGCTAAAAAGGCGGCTGACCTTGACCCTATTGAGTCTTTGAGGTATGAGTAGTAAGATTTTATAAGTTAATATTAAATAAAACATAAAAACGATATTCTATTTTATTTAAAGATAGAATATCGTTTTTACTTAAGAAGTCTTAGTGCTTATCTTGATTTCATTATCATGCATAGTAATTTGCCTGAAATAAGTCCAACTATAAATGTTCCGCCTAAAATACCTAAAGCAGCAGTACTTGAAAGTGAAAATTCCTCCTCCTCATACCCATTATCAGACGAACTTTTTAATTTTTTGATGCACCTGGCATATTTTCTGTCTTTATTGTTGTTCATATAAACCTCCTACGCTGAATTTAGCTACAAAAATTTTTAAACATATGTGGAACTTATTGTGCTGCAAAATTATTAACAACTAAAAATATTTATTTTATTGTGATTTCAAATTTATTATTTGTAATTTAGTCTCTATTTAAACAAGTTTATTGAATATATACTAAAAAAATTATTATACTATATATGGATACTTTTTATTCATATACATGTATAATTATAACGAGGCAAGAAAATGTCCCCGCTTCTATAATAACTCGAAAATAAAGTTTGTACGAACATGGTGTATTTTCGAGCTACAAAAACCACAAGTGGTTTTTGCCGGTGTTGGAATTAAGCTGCCAAAAAGGAGGAGAACCCCTCAGAGCAGCTTTTTGTGGATTTGAGTAATCAAGCAATGACTATATATTTTTTAATTACTATTTGTGTCGCCGGTGTTACCGACGAAATGGTAAGTTTTTTGAAATAACTTTAATAATAATTATTAAAATTATGATTTTTTGGGAGGTAGACATGGCAAATATAAATGATTCAGAAGAAAAATTAAATAAAATAATAGAAATAAATGGCATAAGGGTTTTCAATATAAAGACAAATAAATTTAAGACTAATACCATTAATGTTTTTTTTCAAGATGATTTAAATGTTAATTCTGTTTCTCTTAATGCTCTTTTTCCTTCGGTTTTAAGAAGAGGCTGTAAGGGGCTTCCAACAATAAAGAAGATTAATCTATACTTAGAAGAGCTTTATGGAGCGATTTTTGATTGCGGTATTGTAAAAAAAGGTGAGAAGCAGATAATACAATTTTACTTTGAGTATATATCCGACAAATATACTTCAAATAGTAATAGCAATTTTGATAAGGCTTTTGAATTTCTTATAAATATTATTTTTAATCCTGTTTTACAAGATGGTAAATTTAATGAGCAATATGTTGAACTGGAAAAAACCAATTTAAAAATGCTTGTTGAGGGGAGAACTAATGACAAGGTTCAATATGCACAAGAAAGATGCCATGAGTTAATGTGCAAGGATGAACCTTTTGGACTATACGAGTATGGTTCAATAGAACAAATAGAGAGAATAACTTCAGCTGAGCTATATAATCACTATAAAGAAAAAGTGAGCACACTTCCAATAGATATTTTTGTAACAGGAGAACTTACTGAAACAGATATTGAGGTAATGAAGGGAAGATTAGAAAGTTTAAAAAGAACAGCACAAAAGGCATTAAGCACTAGTATTGTTAAGAAATTTGTTGATAAGGTCAGATATTTTGAAGACAAAATGGATGTTAATCAAGGAAAACTCTCGTTAGGCTTCAGAACCAATATAACAGCTAAAGAGGATGAATATTACACTTTATTAGTCTACAATGGCATACTAGGCGGAGGAATGCACTCAAAGCTATTTCAGAATGTCAGAGAAAAGGCGGGTTTGGCTTATTTTGTATTTGCCAGCTTGGAAAAGTTTAAAGGCTTAATGGTTGTTGAAAGTGGTATAGATATAAAGGAAAAAGATCATGCAAAAGAACTTATTCTTAAGCAGCTAGATGATATTCAGGCTGGAAATATATCAGATTATGAATTAAATGCTACGATTAAGACTATAGAAACTGGAATTCGCTCACTCAAGGACAGTCAAATACAAATTGTAGACTTTTATTTAAGCCAGTTGATTGCAGGAACCCATGATACAATGGAAGATGTGATTGAAAAGACAAAGTGTGTAACAAAACAGGCTGTAGTCAATGTTTCAAAAAAGATACTGCTTGATACGGTATATTTTCTTACATCTAAAGAGCTCGAAAAATAACTTTGTACGAACATAGTGCATTTTCGAGCCACAAAAACCACAAGTTGTTTTTGCAATTGTAAAATAAAGTTTGTGCAGACATATGTGTTTTCAAGTATCCAAAAGCCAAAGTGGTTTTTGCAGTATGGTGCAATTTTGAAATGGTTCATTATTTTTGTGCCCAAATGGGGCGTAGGAGGTTATTATGAAATTTGAAACAATTGAGTATAACAAATATGATGAAAAATTATATAAATATGAGCATAGTAGTGGATTAAAATGCATTGTAGTTCCCAAAAAAGGTTATAGCAAAAAATATGCTACTTTCTCAACTCAATACGGCTCAGTTGACAATGAATTTATTATTCCAGGTGAAAAGACTAAAACAAGAGTGCCTGATGGAATTGCTCATTTTTTAGAGCACAAGCTTTTTGAACAAAAAGATGGAAGTGTTATGGATAAGTTTGCAGAATTAGGTTCAAGACCAAATGCATATACAAGCTTTAATCAGACTGTATATCTTTTTTCTTGTACAGATTTATTCAAAGAAAATTTTGATTTGCTTTTGAATTTTGTACAAAATCCATATATTACAGAGGAAAGCGTTGAGAGAGAAAAGGGCATAATTGGACAGGAAATAAATATGTATCGTGATAATCCTGGCTGGAGGGTTTCTTTTAATTTGCTAGAAGCTTTATATGAAAAACACCCAGTTAAGCTGGATATAGCAGGTTCTATTGATAGCATAAGTAAAATTACTAAAGAAACACTATATAAATGCTATGAGACCTTTTATCATCCATCCAATATGGTGGTAACAGTAGTAGGAGATGTAGATCATAATCAGGTATTTGCACAAATAGAAAAGAACATTCAGTCTGCAAAAAAAATTTCCGAGATAAAGAGAATTTATCCTGTTGAAAGTGAAAAACTGAACAAAAAATATATAGAACAAAAAATGCCTGTTTCCACACCTTTGTTTTATATTGGCTTTAAGGATAACAATTTTGATCTTCAAGGAGCAGAAATACTGAAATATACTGTGGCAATAAAGTTGTTATTATCAATGATTATAGGTAAAAGCTCAGAATTATACTCAAAGCTTTATGATAAGGGACTTATAAATTCTACCTTTGAGACAGATTTTTCGTTAGAAAATAGCTATGCATATTCTATGTTAGGCGGGGAGTCTGTTGATCCTGAGGCAGTTAAAGATTTATTGGTTAAAGAAATAAGAAGCTTACAGGATAATGGCCTTGAACCACATGTGTTTGAAAGACTTCAAAAGTCATCAAAAGGCAGGTTTTTGAGACAGTTGAATTCTGTTGAGAGTATATCTCGGACATTCATAAGTTTATATTTTAAGGGTGTAACAATGTTTGATTATTTTAATGTTTATGATACAATAAGCTTTGATTATATTACTGACGTATTTTATAAACATTTTGATATTGAAAAAATGGCACTGTCTGTTGTTAAAAGCTCGAAAACATAGTTTGTGCAAACATGGTGCTTTTTCGAGCAGAGAAAATCCGCAAGCGGATTTTCAAACCATATTTGAGGGACTTAAATATGGTTTGAGAGGAGCTCGAAAATATAGTGTGTACAACCATAGTGCATTTTTGAGCAAAGAAAACCCGCAAGCGGATTTTTATTCAATATTTGAGAGGCCGCTATAGAGTATGGGATAAGCTCGAAAAACATAGTAAGTTCAACCATAGTGCGTTTTCGAGCTATTTATAGGTGGTCTACTATGCTGATTTACTGTGTATACTGTTATGTAGTTTTACTATAGTTTTGTCCTAAAAGGGGCGTGGGAGGTTATTATGAAGACTCTTGTAAGTTTTCCAAAAATGAATCTAGAATTTAATATTTCAAGTGAGGCTTTTAGAATTTTTAATATGCCAATATATTGGTATGGCATTATTATAGCTTTCGCATTTTTTGTATGTGTAATTTGGGCTATGAAAGATACAAAAAAGTTTGATTTAGTACCTGATACAATTATTGACTTGATGCTGTTTGCTACGCCTGCAGCAATAATTTTTGCTCGAATATACTATGTTATATTTAGCTGGGAGAATTACAAATCAAATTTAATAGAAATTTTTAATACTAGAAATGGTGGTCTTGCCATATATGGTGGTATAATTGGCGCCATAATCACAGCCTACTTTGTAGCCCGATATAAAAAAATACCTACTTTTAAATTTTTCGATTTTGCCATTCCATATGTAGCTCTTGGACAAGCAATAGGACGTTGGGGAAATTTCTTTAATCAGGAGGCTTTTGGTACAAATACAACACTTCCGTGGGGAATGACCAGCCCTGTCACGAAAGCTTATTTACAAAACAATATGGAGCAATTACAGCAATTGCATGGAATAACAGTAAATCCTGATTTACCTGTTCATCCCACCTTTTTATATGAATCAATTTTAGATTTGGCTATATTTGTATTCTTAATATGGATGAGAAGGAAGAAGAAGTTTGATGGAGAGGTTTTTTGCTTTTACTTTTTAACCTATTCTCTTGGACGAGCATTTATTGAAGGACTTAGGACAGATAGCTTAATGCTTGGGAATTTGAGAGTATCACAGCTGCTATCAATTTTACTTGTAATTGCATTTGGTATTTATATTGTTTATAAGAGAATAAAATTAAAGAATGATAGCCTTGAACTAGCATATACGGGACAAAGCGCATATGCTGATATACTCAAAGAAATTGAGGAAGTGGAAAACCTTGACGCTGAGAAAAAAATCAGTAGTCATGTTGGAAATGAGCATAATGAGGTTGATAGCGAATTTGAAAAAAATATAGTTAGTGATGTTAATGAAGATACTGAACAATGTATTGAAAATCAAAATAAAGAACACAATGAATAAGAAATATTGCTATTTAGGAATGGTGAGAAATGTATTTTGTTGAGAAGCTAAAACCCCAAAATCCATATAAAAGGTTTGATTATGTACTGTTTTTTTCGGTACTAATATTGTCTGTTATTGGGCTTTTTGTTTTGAATAGTGCAGTTGTTAATAAACCCAATATATTAAAGTCTCAAGTACTGGCTTTTATTATGGGTGTAGCGTTATGCTTGATTTTAAGTGCAATTGACTATAAAAATCTTAAATTTTTAAGCTTGATATTTTTCTTTGGTGCAATGGGATTAATGGTTGTAACATTAATTATCGGAAGTGGTGAGGAACTAGGTAATAAAAATTGGATTAAAATAGCGGGTATGAGTGTTCAGCCTTCGGAATTTGCAAAAATCGCATATATTATCCTAGCTGCAGTTTTTTTGGAGAGAATAAAGGATAGTCAGGAAAAAAACAAGTCGGATATTATTAAGTTTATTGTTTATTCATGCATAGCTATTGGTTTTGTTCTTCTGCAGAAAGATTTAGGAACGGCTTTGGTGTTTGGATTTATATTTCTTATATTCATTTATATCGTAGGAATACCATATAGATACATATTTATCCTCTGCGGATGTCTGGCTCTTTCATTGCCGTTTATATGGGTTTATATACTAAATGATAAAAGAAAAGAAAGAATATTATCATTTATATCACCTGAGACAGATCCATTGGGGGCAGGTTATAATGTAATAATGTCAAAAATGGCAATTGGGTCTGGGCAATTATTTGGTCAAGGATACGGAAAGGGTATTCAGACACAAAGCGGCAGTGTTCCTGTCAATGAGTCGGACTTTATATTTTCTGTAGTTGGTGAGGAACTTGGTTTTATTGGTGGAATGATTATAATATTATTGGGATTGTTTATTATACTAAGATGTATCCATATTGCTAAATATGCAGGTGATACTTATGGTTCTTTTTTAGTAATTGGAATTACCGGTATGATTTCATTTAATTTTATAGAAAATATAGGTATGAGTATTGGAATACTTCCAGTAACAGGGTTGCCTTTACCTTTCGTTAGTCAAGGGGGTACGGCAATGTTAGTATATTTCATTGCAATTGGAATTGTGCTAAGTGTGTCTATCAGAAGTAAAAGAAGCAGCTTTAGTTCCTCGCAATAGCAAATGGAGTTATAGCTAACCAAACTTTACCAACTTTTCATTTGAACAGGTCTCCTACACCTACAATTTTCATCTGGGAAAGTGAGTTGTTTAAGTAATTACTAAACTAAATACTAGTACTTTTGGACTATAAAGACAGGATATTATTCCTGTCTTTATTTTTTTTAGCAATGAATTACATAAAAACTCTTGTAATATTTGAGTTTTTGCAATAAAATATCCATATAAGTGGTATGAAGTGGTGCAAAGTGGAGGGATTTAGTTAAGTGAGGGGTGTACAATTTGTTTTATGGTGAGTACCAACATACAGTTGACCCAAAAGGTAGAGCAATCGTACCCTCAAAATTTCGAGAGGGCTTGGGAGACAAGTTCATAATAACAAAAGGACTTGACTGCTGTTTGTTTGCATACTCATTAGAAGAATGGACAAGTCTTGAAAACAAACTAAAAACACTTCCATTTACAGATAAGGATGTACGTGCCTTTATTAGATTTTTCTTTTCTGGTGCAGCCGAGTGCGAGTTGGATAAGCAAGGAAGAATCCTTATACCACAAAATTTACGTGAATATGCAGCGCTCGAAAAGGACATATCTATAATTGGAGTTTCTTCAAGGGTTGAGATATGGGATAAGACAAATTGGCAAAAATATAATAGCGATGACAACATAAGCGCTGATAAAATTGCAGAAAAAATGGCTATGCTAGGTATATAGCATAAATATAAATATATATGACGTTTGCCTCAACGAAGAAAGAGGTTCTCACAAAGCAGTGTGCTCTACACAATAAAATATAGTTTTTTGTGTTAGAAAACGGTTGGGAGGTTAGAAAAGAGAAAACTTTGAGGTGTATAATGGAATTTAAACATAAATCTGTATTGTTAGATGAGTGCATTGAATATTTAAATATAAATCCCGAAGGTGTTTATATTGACGGTACTATTGGTGGGGCAGGACATTCATCTGAGATATACAGAAGATTAAATGCAAAGGGTTTGTTGATTGGTCTAGATCAAGATAGCTTTGCAGTTGAAACTTCTTCAAAACGCCTTAAGGAAATAAAAACAGAAGCAAGTTATAAAATAGTAAATACAAATTTTAAAAATATAAAAAAGACATGTGGAGAATTAGGAATTGCTGGAGTTGATGGTATACTGCTTGATTTGGGAGTTTCATCCCATCAGCTTGACGAAGCGTCCAGAGGCTTTAGTTATCAAAATGATGCACCATTAGATATGCGAATGGATAGAAGTTCAGAATTATCTGCATATCAAATAGTAAACGGATACTCTGAACAAGAAATATATTGTATTATTAGAGATTTTGGGGAAGAAAAATGGGCATCAAGAATTGCAAAATTTATAGTAGAAGCTAGAGCAATAAAACCGATTGATACAACTTTTGATTTGGTTGATGTTATCAAGAGGGCAGTTCCAAGTGCTGCCAGGCGTGATGGTCCACATCCTGCAAAGAGAAC
This sequence comes from Bacillota bacterium, assembly GCA_023416275.1. Classification (GTDB taxonomy): domain Bacteria; phylum Bacillota; class Clostridia; order Acetivibrionales; family DSM-1351; genus Ruminiclostridium. The sequence goes on from JAEZIB010000072.1 coordinate 24,039, forward strand.
ATTTCAGGCAATAAGAATTGCCGTAAATCATGAGTTGGATATATTAAATAATACTATAGAGGATTGCGTATCATTACTGAAAAGTGGGGGGAGACTTTGTATAATAACATTTCATTCCCTAGAAGATAGAATTGTAAAAGTACAATATGGCAAGTATGTAAATCCATGTACTTGTCCGCCTTCATTTCCGGTTTGTGTATGTGGAAAGAAGCCGGAAGCAGTATTAGTAAATAGAAAACCAATTGTTTCAACAGGTAAAGAGTTGGAGGATAACCCAAGGGCAAGAAGCGCTAAACTTAGGGTTTTACAAAAAATTTAGATTGGTAATTTTGATTTAAAATATAAAAGCACTATAAAGGATTATAACAAGGAATCACACAAAAGATGAAAGCAAGTAATAACACAAAAGATGAAAGAGTAAGGTACACAAAAGAGGAAAAGCAAGTAACCACACAAAAGACGAAAAGCAAGTAAAAACACAAAAGAAGAAAAGCAACTAAGAAGACAAAAGATGAAAAGCAAGTAAAAACACAAAAGACAAAAAGTAAGTAACCAACAAAAGATGAAAGTAAGTAAATTACACAAAAGACGAAAAGCAAGTAACCAGACAAAAGATGAAAGTAAGTAAACTACACAAAAGAAGAAGAGTAAGAAATCACACGAAAAATGAAAATGTAAGAAAAGTACACAGAAGAGTTAAAGCAAGTAACCAACAAAAGATGAAAGTAAGTAAACTACACAAAAGAAGAGTAAGAAATCACACGAAAAATGTAAATGTAAGAAGTACACAGAAGAGTTAAAGCAAGTAACCAGACAAAAGATGAAAGTTAGTAAACTACACAAAATAAGAAGAGCAAGAAACCACACAAAAGATGAATGCTTGTACAATGAAAAGATTAATTTAAGAAGTTAAAAGACAGAGAGAAAAAACACACAGGAAAAGTGGAATAATATATTTTGACAGGAGTGATATAGGTGGCGTCTACCAATAATAAGTATGTATATGGATCTGTAGCAGAAAATATAGATAATGATATATATGATCCCTATGAGGAAAACGTTGTACTCAAGTCAAAAAAAGTAGCAAGGAATAATAAAAAGATTAAAACTAAAATTACTTTTTGTATACTAACCATTTTTAGTTTGTGTGCTCTGACTATGTTTAAATATGCTCAAATAAGTCAATTGAGTTTCGATAACAATAAACTGACTAAGCAATATTTGGAAATCCAGAATAATAACCAATTGCTCTCAATAGAAATTCAAAATGCTAAGAGCTTAAAAAATATTAGAGAAGTAGCCGAAAATAATTTACATATGCATAAACCTAATAAGAGTCAGATTATATATGTTGAAGTGCCAAAAGAAGATGTCACAAAGACTGCAAATAAAGAAGAGTCAAAGCTTATTACTTTTATTGGGGATGCAAAAGCTGGTTTTAAAGAGCTATTAAGTATATTTTCATAAAAACAAATCATAAATTTAGAAAAACCATTAAATTATAAATTTTTCATTGACTATAGATTATATTAATACGAAATATAAAGTCTATAGTTTTTTCATATGTATTAGTTGTGTACACACTTAAATTATTTGCCAATTTAGGTGATAATAAAATTTGAAAATAATAAATATTATTTATAGAGAATTTAATTGTTTATAATGTGGGAGGGATATCTTTGGCAGGTCCAAATATTAAACTTAAGAAAAGGCTTCTATGGGTACTGGCTATTTTTACTCTCTGTACAGTATGCCTAGTTGTTAGAATTGCATGGATTCAGATTGCCAATGGACAGGAATATCAACAAAAGGCGTTTGAACAGCAAACCAGTAATAGAACTATCAGCCCTAAAAGAGGTACTATATATGATAGAAATATGGAACCTCTTGCTGTCAGCGGATCTGTTGAAACCATCAGCTGTAGCCCACAAGTAATTAAAAAACAACCAAAGCTTGATGTTGACAAGATATCAACTGAGTTGGCAACTATTCTCGAAATGGACAAAGAGAGTATTAAGAAAAAGTTGACAAAATCTTCAAGGTACGAGCTTATAAAGAAGAAGGTTGATAAAGAAATTGGCTTAAAGGTCAGACAATGGAAAAAAGATAACGAAATTGACGGTATATATGTAGATGAGGATACTAAAAGATTTTATCCAAACAGTAATTTAGCAGCTCATATTATTGGCTTTACAAATATTGATAACGATGGACTTGATGGCGTAGAGAAGATGATGGAAAAGTATCTTAAGGGCGTGCCCGGCAAGATATTAAGTGAAGTTGATGCCAGTGGTGTTGAGCTGAGCATGGGTCAGGAACAATATATACAGCCTCAGGATGGAAATGATGTCGTATTAACGATAGACGAAACTATTCAGTATTTTGCAGAAAAGACCTTAGAAAAAGCTATAGCAGATAATAATGTCTTAAATGGTGCTACCGCGATAGTTATGGATCCGCGAAATGGAGAAATACTGGCATTGGCATCAAAACCTGATTTTGATTTAAACAACCCTAGAGCGGCTCCTTCTGGTGTTGATAAAGCCAAATGGACCGGAACTTCCATAGAGGATGTCCAGTATCTTCAAAAAACAGTTTGGAGAAATAAAGCAGTTGTTGATACATATGAGCCGGGTTCCACCTTTAAGCCTATAACATCTGCTGCAGGTCTTGAAGAAGGAATGATAACAGCCGATACGCAGGTTACAGATGCAACAGTTAAGGTGGGTGGTTGGAATATTGACTGTTGGAAACCCAATGCACATCTTCATGAAACCTTCAGAGAGGGTGTCTATAACTCGTGCAATCCAGTATTTGTTAGACTTGCGCAAAAATTAGGTATAGATAAATTTTATAGCTATGTTAGAGGTTTTGGTTTTTACAAAAAAACTGGTATTGATCTTCCGGGTGAAGCCAGCAGTATCATTCATACAAAACCTACAGAAATAGATATGTGTACGGCGTCCTTTGGTCAGCGTTTTCAAATTACACCTATTCAGCTTATTCAGGCATATGGTGCTATCGCAAACGGGGGAGAGCTCATAACTCCACATGTAGTAAAAGAGGTAATAGATAGCTCAGGAAACGTAATAAAAAGATACGAGCCTAACGTTGTAAGAAGGGTCATATCAAAGCAGACATCAGAAACTATTTTAGATATTTTACGTGGTGTTGTAGATGTTGGAACTGGTAAAAATGCAAGGGTACCTGGATATAAAATCGGCGGGAAGACTGGAACATCTGAAACAATTAAAAATGAAACCATTATTGCCACCGGAAAATTTGACAGGTATATTGCTTCATTTGCTGCTATTGCACCAACTGACAATCCTTCAATTTGTGTTTTGGTTATTTTGGATTATCCTGACCAATTCTATCATGGCGGAGGTATGATAGTAGCTCCTATTGTAGGAAAGCTAATAGATGAAATTTTAACATACCAAGGAGTGGAAAAGGAATATTCAGAGGAAGATAAGAAAATTTTAAAGAAGGAAGTACAAGTGCCTGATGTAAAGGGGAAGACTTTAGAAGAAGCAATAAAAATGTTGAAACAGAATAAGCTTGAGTATAAAATAGAAGGAAGCAATAAGGATATGAAGGCGGTTGTTGAGGCGCAAACACCTAAATCCTCTGCATTAATAATTGAAAATTCATTAGTTGTATTATATACTTATAAGCCTGAAAGTGAGGCTACGGCTACTGTACCGGATGTGAAAGACAAGACTGTATACGAAGCTACACAAGCATTTAAGTCAGTTGGACTAAATATCCGCATAAATGGTACTGGTACTGCTGTCAGTCAGGATAAAGAAGCAGGTAAGGTTATTACAAAGGGAACTGTAGTTGAGGTTATGTTTAGAAACGTAGTTTCAGACTAATTTAGCTTATGACGCCTAGATTAAAAATGAAATTTTGAGATTGTAGAAAAATTTCATTACAACAACTGCATGTAAGCGAGGCTGGAGATGTTTTCACCGCCAGAAAACCAAAGCGTTACCTGCCACCTATAGAAATGGAGGACATTTTCTTGACTCGTTATAATTAAATATATTAGTAATAGGGTAATAATCGATTCGAGTTGTATTATAAAAATATTTCAAAGTTAATTAATAAGTTACTAAAAATTATTTAAAAATACTGAGAAAAGTGGAAATAATTTATGTAAGTAATAGTATATTGGGAGGTGTATTAATTGCTGCTTCGTGAATTAATTAAAAGTTTAGAAATAAAAAGTGTGCAAGGAAGTTTGGATATAAATATTGAGGGTATTGCTTATGACTCCAGGAAGACAAGACAGGATGCATTGTTTGTATGTATAGATGGAACGGTGGTTGATGGACATATGTACATATCTGATGCTATTGAAAATGGAACAAAGGCATTTTTAGTTCAAAAGCATGTAGAAGCTCCGGAAGGTATTACAGTTGTGGAAATTGAGGATACCAGATATGGGTTGGCCTGTGTTGCCGATGCATTTTTCGGGCATCCCTCACAAAAAATTAATTTAGTGGGTATTACAGGTACAAAAGGAAAAACAACCACATCATATATGGTTAAGTCAATTCTTCAAGCAGCAGAGCATAAAATAGGATTAATAGGTACTGTTGCAAATTTAATTGGAGACGAGATATTATATGCTACAAGAACTACACCTGAATCCTTTGATTTACAAGGCCTTTTTAGTGAAATGGTGGAGAAAAAAGTAGATAGTGCCGTTATAGAGGTTTCTTCACAGGGATTGGAGTTGCATAGAGTAGCAAAATGTGATTTCGATATTGGAGTATTTACTAATTTCTCAAGAGATCATATAGGACCTAAAGAGCATGCAACTTTAGAGGATTATTTTAATGCAAAGGCAAAACTATTTAGTATGTGCAAGCAGGCAGTTATAAATATTGACAGTGAGCATGGCAAAAAAATGGCAGAGTTAGCGAATTGCAAGGTTTTTACTTACGGAATGTGTGAAAATGCTGATATTAGAGCCACAGATATAATCAAGGAAACAGAATATACTTCCTTTTATCTTACATCTCCATGGGGTAACACAAATATTAAAACAAACCTACAAGGCAATTTTAATATTTATAATTCACTTGCAGCAATAGGCTCCTGCTGTTTAATACCGGGAATAACATTGGAGCATGTAAAAATAGGACTTATGAATGTTAATGTACCGGGCAGAATGGAAACGGTTCCTACTGATGGGAACTATTCTGTGTTGATAGATTATGCACATACACCAGATAGCTTGGAAAAGGTGCTTTCAACGGTTAAGGAATTTGCAAAGGGCAGAGTAGTTAGTTTATTTGGCTGCGGTGGCGACAGAGACGCAGGAAAAAGACCTCAGATGGGTGAAATTTCAGGAACTATTGCCGATTTTTCAATAATAACCTCCGATAATCCCAGAACAGAGGAGCCGGAAAAAATTATTAATGATATTGAGGCAGGTATTACTAAAACAAACGGGAAATATATAAAAATAACAGATAGAAGGCAAGCAATTAAGTATGCACTTGAAAAAGTGCAAGATGGAGATATAATTATTTTGGCAGGTAAGGGACATGAAACTTATCAGCAGTTTAAAGATAAAACAGTACATTTTGATGAACGAGAAGTAGTAGATGAATTGCTGGTGGAGCTTGGAAGGAGAAAAAAATGATTTCTTTTGACTGTGCAGAATTAGCTAAAGCTGTGAATGGAAAGCTATTGTGGGGAAAAGCTGAACAAGTATTTTCAGGTATCACAACAGATTCCAGAAAAGTAACTAAAGGCAATCTGTTCATTCCATTGGTGGGTGAGCGCTTTGATGGACATGATTATATTGAGCATTGTTTTAATAGTGGAGTAGCAGTTTGCTTGACACAAAAAACCGTTCCGCAGTATGATAATGCTTCTGCCATTTTAGTTGATGATACCGCAAAAGCTTTGAGAGACCTTGCTGCATGGTACAGGAGAAAACATAATATACCTGTAGTTGGCATTACTGGTAGTGTGGGCAAGACAAGTACAAAGGATATGATTGCTTGTGTGTTATCTAAACAATATGAAATTCTAAAGACACAGGGTAATTTTAACAACGAGATTGGGTTACCATTAACACTGCTACAGCTGGATAAAAAGCATGAAATGGCAGTTATAGAAATGGGTATGAGTGGCTTTGGTGAAATTAGCAGACTTACTGCGATTGCTCAGCCACAAATAGCTGTTATAACTAATATTGGAGTGTCTCACATAGAGAAGCTAGGTTCTCAGCAGGGAATTTTAAAAGCTAAGCTGGAGATTTTGGAAGGGTTAAGTCCTGATGGTTTAGTTGTACTAAATGGCGATGACCCCTTACTAAGAGGTATTGAGGGCAGCTTGAAGCATAAGACTGTTTATTATGGAATGGAAAGTGGACTAGATTATATTGCACAGGACTACCAGTCATTGGGAGAGTTGGGAACTCAGTTCAGCATTAAGCTGGAGGGGCAAACTCACAAGGTTTCAATTCCTGTGCCTGGTATTCATAATGTCTATAATGCTCTCGCAGCAATAGCTGTTGGAACGGAAATGAAAATACCAATGAATACTATAATTGAGGGTATAGGATCATATAGCCCTGGAAATATGAGACAGAACATAATTTCCGTTAGTGGTATCAAAATTATTAATGATGCTTATAATGCCAGTCCTCAATCAATGCAGGCGGCAATAAATGTATTAGAAGAGCTTTGTTCTAAAACAAGGGGTATAGCAGTTCTTGGTGATATGCTTGAAATGGGGGATATGGCCAGCGAGCTTCATTATTCTGTAGGAAGCTTTATTAAGGACAAAAAAATTGATTACCTGATAACAATCGGTAAGGCATCAAAAAGCATAATGGAGGCAGTAGCTGAATCAGGCAATCAGAAAATAATATTACAACATTTTGAAAACAACAAGGATGCACTTAAATATATCTTTAGTATTATCAGACAAGGGGATTATATTCTGATAAAAGGCTCAAGAGGAATGAAGATGGAAGAGATTGCTAATGATATTTTAAACTCTGAGGCAGTGATTCCATAATAATAAACAGGGGGAAGTTGTATTGCTTACTTTTTCATTAACATCTGAACATATATTGGCCTTTGCGGCTGCGTTTGTATTGGCTCTTATTGCAGGGCCTATTTGTATTCCGTTTTTAAGAAGATTGAAATTTGGACAGACAGTGAGAGATGATGGGCCTCAAACTCATTTAAAAAAAATGGGGACACCAACAATTGGAGGACTAATTTTTTTAATACCTATAACATTAGTAGCTCTTTATTATTCGCAGAGGTATCCTGCAATAATACCTATATTAATAGCAACATTAGGTTTTGCTGTTGTTGGTTTTGTAGATGACTTTATAAAAATAGTCAAAAAGAGAAAAGATGGACTATATGCAGGGCAAAAGACATTTATGCAGTTGATAGTATGTGTTGCATTTGCATTTTATGTGATGAGGTATACAGATGCAGGAACATCAATTGTAATACCTTTTACAAGCATTATTATTCAGCCGTGGTTATACTTTCTGTTCATAGTGGCATTTATGTATTTTTTCTCTAATGCAGTTAATCTTACAGATGGCTTAGATGGTCTATGTGCAGGAGTTACGCTTGTGGTTGCAATATTTTTTACAATTTATTCACTGACAAATGCTGAGTTGGGATATATTAAAGTATTTTCAGCGGCAATAGCCGGTGGATGCCTTGGTTTTCTGGCATTTAACATTCATCCCGCAAAGGTTTTTATGGGGGATACTGGTAGTTTGGCGCTAGGCGGAGCATTAACAGCTATTGTAGTTATGATGCGTATTCCACTAATATTAGTAATAGTTGGAGGTATATATTTAATTGAAGCTGTCTCGGTTATTTTGCAGGTGGCCTCTTTTAAATTAACTGGAAAACGTATATTTAAAATGGCTCCTATCCATCACCATTTTGAATTGATGGGTTGGAAGGAAACAAAGGTAGTTGCAGTTTTCATATTTGTAACTGTTATACTATCTATTGTATCCCTTGTTGTTCTAGGAGTAGGTAATAACATTTAAGAATTAATGGAAATCTATTTACATATAATCAAAATATATGTACGGGTAACAAGTTTAAAAACTGGAGGAAATTAATGAAGAACAAAAACAAAAAGCCTTTCGATTTTTGGATATTTGCAGCGGTAATTTTACTGCTTTCATTAGGCACAATAATGGTGTTTAGTTCGAGCTATTATTTTTCAGTTAAGACAGTAGGTAATTCCTTTTACTTATTAATTCCGCAATTACAATACATGGCTTTAAGTATTGTAGTACTTATTGTTACAATGAATTTTGATTATAAAAGATGGGGAAAACTCTCACCCTTGATACTTATGATATCAATTGGATTACTTATACTGGTACTAATTCCAGGAGTGGGTCAGGAGAGAAATGGAGCTCAAAGATGGTTAGGTGTAGGAACAAAAACTATCCAGCCATCTGAAATGGCAAAATTTGCACTAATAATGTTTCTCTCCTTTAGCTTGTCAAAACGTAAAGAAGTTTTGCAGTCATTTACAAAAGGTCTTATGCCATATTTATTACTGATTGGATTTATTGCAGGTTTGGTTGTGATTGAGCCACACCTTAGTGGAACCTTGATAATAGTAATTACATCTTTTATTATTTTATTCTGTGCTGGTGCAAAAATATCCCATTTTGTGGCTATGGCTCTACCAGCCGTTGCAGCAGTAGTCGTAGCAATATTGGCTGCACCCTATCGATTTGACAGAGTTAAGGCTTGGCTTAATCCTTTTGATTATGCTATGGATGAAGGTTGGCAGACTGTACAGTCGCTTCTTGCAATTGGTTCTGGTGGTTTATTTGGCAGAGGGCTCGGACAGAGTATGCAAAAATATTTATATATACCTGAGCCTTATAATGATTATATATTTGCAATATTAGCTGAGGAATTGGGTTTTGTAGGCTCTGCATTTGTAATGCTTCTGTTTTTAGTATTCATATGGAGAGGAATCAAGGTGGCAATGAATGCTCCAGATACCTTTGGAAGCTTGATGGCAACGGGAATAACATCATTAATTGGAATACAGTTTTTATTCAATGTAGCAGTTGTAACAAATTCTATACCATCAACAGGAATTTCACTTCCGTTCTTCAGCTATGGAGGAACATCACTGATGTTTTTAATGTTTGGAGTTGGTGTTCTGCTAAATATTTCTAGATATTCAAATTACGAAAGACTATGAGGTGATATATTTGAAAGTTTTAATTGCAGGAGGAGGAACCGGAGGACACATTAATCCGGGACTGGCAATTGCTAAGTATATAAGAGAGCAAGAACCTAATTCAGAAATAACTTTTGTTGGAACACAAAAAGGACTGGAGACTAAGCTGGTTCCTAGAGAAGGGTATAGGCTTGAGACCATTACTGTCAGAGGCTTTAAGAGAAAAATATCTTTTGATACTGTAATTGCTGTAAAGGAGCTTATTCAGAGTTTTTTTGAAGCTTCTAAGCTAATTGAAAGATTAAAACCAGATGTAGTAATAGGCACGGGAGGTTATGTCTGCGGGCCTGTTTTGTATGTTGCGGCAAAAAAGGGTATCCCTACCTTAATTCATGAATCAAATGCTTTCCCTGGTGTAACAAACAGAATTCTCGCTCGTTATGTGGACTATGTGGCAATAAGCTTTAAGGATTCTGAGAAATATTTTAAGCAAGCAGCAAAATTAGTACATACAGGCAATCCAGTTAGGCAGGAGCTGCTAAATAAAAATAAGACTGATGCTAAGTCCCAGCTTGATACAGTTCAGGGCAAGCCGTTAATAGTTGTAATGGGCGGTAGCAGGGGTGCGAGAAAAATAAATGAGACTGTTGCAGAAATGCTCAACAACAACTTTAAAGGTGAGTTTAATATAATATTTTCAACAGGTGAACAGCAATTCGAAACAATTAATTTCAGCATAAAATTAGATGCTAAGTACAAAAGTTTGGTTAAAGTAGTACCTTATATCTATGATGTTGATAAAGTATATGCAGCAAGCGATTTGATGGTTTGCAGGGCAGGAGCTATTACCATCAGTGAGCTTCAGACAATGGGAATACCTTCAATTCTTATTCCTTCACCATATGTTACGGCAAACCATCAAGAGCATAATGCACGCTCCTTGGAAAAAGATGGTGGAGCAGTGGTGTTATTAGAGAATGAATTAAATGCGGATGCACTATATACACAAATTTGCAGCCTCATTTCTAATGATAGAATATTGAAGAAAATGGCAAAGGGTGCGACGAAAAACCGTATGCTTGACTCTGCTTCAAAAATTTATTCATTAATCAATAACACATACGCAAATAAAAAAGGTGTATAAAAAAAACAGCTATACCTAATTATGATAGGTTAAATCCATATAAGTGAAGTATATATAATATATGGTAATGGTGCACAGAATTTTGTATGAAATAATATATAATTTGTAGACTTTGCCGAAAACATGTGATAGAATACTTTCGAATAAAAAAACTTTTAAATTAGTCCAGAGAGGCTAGTAAGGGTTATATTTGGGAAAGTATTTCTGCTTTTAATTGGATAAACCCAACCTTACTGTGCCATAATCAGTAAGGTTTTTTTATTACAAAAAATTTGGAGGAGATTATTATGAATAATGCTAGACCTATTATTCAGGTTGAAGAAAAAGTTCCATTTCTAAAAGCATTGCCTCTTAGCTTTCAGCATTTGTTTGCAATGTTTAGTGCATCTGTGCTTGTTCCGTTTTTATTTAATGGATATGCAAAGGCTGATTACCTTGAAAAAGTATTAAAAATGACTTTAGAACAGGTGCAACAAAATCCGGAACTATTGGCACAATATAATAGTATTCAGGTTATTGACCCCGCACTTGTGTTACTACTTAATGGTATTGGCACATTGCTTTATTTGATTATATGTAAAGGAAAAGCTCCAGCATTTTTAGGCTCGAGTTTTGCTTTCCTTTCACCAACAGCTGCAATTGTTACAAGTTCAACTAATTATGTAGACAATTTTAAGCAGGCATTAGGTGGATACATAATATGCGGTTTGGTTTTTGTGATAGTAGCATTTATTATAGGCAAAGTGGGGACAGGGTGGCTAGATATTGTGCTTCCACCTGCTGCTATGGGACCTATAGTTGCTCTTATAGGACTTGAGCTGGCAAGCAACGCTGCTGGTATGGCAGGATTATTGCCTGATGCAAACGGCGGTTTTAATTTTGAGAATATCCTTATTTCAATGGTTACTTTGGGCATATTAATAATTGGTAATCTTTGCTTCAGAGGTTTCCTTTCAGTAATTCCTATTTTATTAGCAGTAATTGCTGGATATGTCCTTTCTGCAATAATGGGAAATGTTGATTATTCTGCAGTATCAACAGCTCATTGGATTAACATTCCTGAATTTGTAATGCCTACCTTCAAATTTAATGCAATACTGGTATTGGCACCTGCTGCGTTAGTTGTTCTTTCAGAGCATATTGGTCATTTGTTTGTTACAAGCAATATAGTAGGAAGGGATTTGACTAAGAATCCAGGGCTACACAGGTCTCTGATGGGAGACGGACTGTCAACTATGCTTTCTGGTTTCTGTGGTTCATGTCCTACTACTACCTATGGAGAAAATATGGGAGTAATGGCAATTACTAGAGTGTACAGTGTATGGGTAATTGGTGGAGCAGGTATTATTTCTATAATAATAGCTTTTGTTGGTAAACTATCAGGAGTTATTTCAAGTATTCCAACTGCAGTTATGGGAGGAGTTAGTTTGCTGCTCTTTGGTATAATTGCTGCTTCAGGTATCAGAATGATTGTTGAATCAAAAATTGATTATAGCAAAGCAAAAAATCTTGTTCTTACAGCCATTGTTTTTGTTACAGGTATAAGCGGAATATCTGTAAAAATTGGAGATGATGTTGAGCTCAAAGGAATGGTTTTAGCTACATTGGTTGGAATGGCACTTAGCATAATATTCTATGTGCTTGAAAAACTAAAGCTAACCAATGATGTTGAATAAAAAGTAAACTTACAATATGAATTTGATTTGAATATAGCGTTACTATTTAGCCAACTACAATATAACAGTAGCACTCAATTTCCCTAAGAAATTGTAGGTGCGGATACGTATCAATGAAAAGTTGAGTAGTATAAATAAAAAAATAAATGTTTGAATCAAGTTGACCATATTAAAAACTCGTTTTGCTTTTATGTAAAACGAGTTTTTTTGACATAAAAATCTTGCATGATAATGCGTTATTTTTGCATAAATATACAAAATACATACAAAAATTTTCAAATATATACAAATAACCTTAAAATAAACAAAAATGCTTGAAATGAGTAAATAAATATGTCATAATATACACAATATATTTTTTTTGATATATTATAACATTTATTACATGGAGGTGTTTTTAGTGTACAAAATGGAAGTTGACAGATCCAAAAAGCTTTTTACAATTAATGCTTCAGGTTTTTTCTCCGCACAGGAGAGCAAGGACTTTATCAATGATTATAAGTCAAAAACTAAAGAGTTTGACCCAAAGGAATTTACCATGATTGTTAATGGGAGAGGCTTAAAAACATCAACACAAGATGTAGCCGAGAATTTAAAACATGTAATGAAACTCTATGCACAAGACCCTTTTAAGAAAAAAATAATTGTTCAACAGGCTTCTTCAGTAGGAAAGATGCAGACGCAAAGATTATCAAGGGATATTCCTGGATTTGAATCAATGTTAATGGTGAATACACTCGAAGATGCTCTACAAAATATTTAATAATTGAACTTTAACTTATGAAAAATATAAAATTTATATAAAAAACATATAATTAAAAACAGACCATACATAATTTGTATGGTCTGTTTTGTGGAGGTTTATTTAGATAAAACAATTTAAAGTGCTTTGAGACAATGTATTATTTTATCGATAATCTGCTAAATTTTCTTCTAAGCCTAATCTCAGAAGGATATTTAGATGTACTATTATTAATTAGACTAAGAGTATACTCTACAATTTTTTGAGCAGAGTTGTGGTCAAAATATTGTAGCTGAGCCTGCTTAATTTCATTTAATTTCTTTCCGTTATCAGCTAATAGTTCAGAAACAAGCTCATATAGATTTGAAAAATCCTTGCAAACTATACCAAGATTATTCTTCTCAGCAAAATCAGGATTTTCCTGTTCTTGACCTGGCAATGCACCTGTTATAATAAGAGGAACATTGCAAGCAACTGCCTCCATCATTACATTTGGACTTCCTCTGGTAAAAGCTATATCAGAGGTTAGCATATATTCTTCAATGTTAGAAGTATATCCAAGAATATTTATTCTACCAGGATATTGCAACGATAGTGTCTTATCAAGTTTTTCTTTCAAGGATTTATTTCTCCCTGCTATTATAATTACATTACAGTTAAAATTATCTAAAAGAATCTTGGAAATTAAGCCCATGTCCCCCGAACCTTCGCCACCACTCATAACTAAGCATTGCAGTGGTTTATCCAAGCTATATGTTTGATTTGAAACTTTTTGAGTAATGTGCTGTGTAAACCTTGCTCTAACAGGGAAACCAATTACTTTTATTGAGTCTTCAGAAACTCCAAAACCTAGACACCTTTCTTTTGCTTCTTCAGTGGGACAAATAATACAGTTTGCCCGTTTGTCAGCCCATAGTGGAGATATGCTTACCAAATCAGCCACAAAGGTAACGAAAGGAATATTAATTCTATATTCCTTTAGTATATTTATTATTGGTGTGTTGAAAATAGGGTGAACACATAAAATTAAATCTGGCTTTAGTTTTTTTAAAAGCTTTACAAAATTATGCTTAATTGATAATTCAATAAATTCATGCATTACATAAAGATTCTTACTGGAAAATTTCCATGCTAAATTCCAAAGTTTTTTTGCATTTCGTGTGACTAATCCGTAGGATTTCCCTACTTGAATTCCCATATTACCAGCCAAATCAAAACCATCTATAATATTTATGTTAACATCTTTATGCAGATTGAATTGTTCTTGCAGAGCTTCACTGATACTTTTATGACCATGACCTGTATAGTTTGAAGAAATTATTATAACATTTTTCATGCTTCGCTCTAAGCCTCCTAAAAAATATGAAAATTAATCTATTAATAAGTCTCTCACACATACAATTTCTCAACTCAACTGGTGAAGTTGAGCAATAAAGTAATAATTATTATGTGTAAAATCAACGATAAGTAGAACAGCTTATTTTATCATTATATTGTACGAGTTACAAACATAAATGTTTGCGATTAAGTAATAATAAGCTTAACTTACGTTATAAACAAAGCATGATTTACATATATTTAACACAGCAGGATTAATTTATTGTTTCTGCCATAGAAATTATAGTATGGCCAACAATGGCTGAAAATAGCATTATAAACTACTCTAAAAAGTGGCCACAAAATGCTGATTATACTAAAAATCATAACGACTAAAGTGAGAAGGTTGGGGATGTGAGGTTGTTGAAAAAGACTTTGGAGATACTTTTAGTGATTCTTGCGATACTATCAAATATGATTTGTACAAATTTAGCTTATGCCGATGATATTAATGATGATGAACCAATTGACAAATTATTTGAACAAGAGAGTGTAGAGACGGTAGGAAATAAACGTTTAAACATTTCAGCAGGTGCTGCAATAGTTATGGATACGGTTAGCGGCAGAGTTCTTTATGAAAAAAATGCTTATAAAAGGAATTCGATTGCCAGTACAACCAAGATAATGACAGCAATAGTTGCATTAGAGAATGGAAGAGATGATGAAGATGTAATTGTAAGTAAAAAAGCGGCATCAATATCAGGGTCACAAGTAAATTTGCAAGAAGGCAAGACATACAAGCTTGGTGATCTAATGTATGCAATGATGCTTAGGTCTGGAAATGATGCAGCAATCGCAATAGCCGAACATATTGGTGGCTCAATTGAAGCTTTTGTAGAGATGATGAATAGAAAAGCAGCTGAAATAGGAGCAACTAATACCAATTTTGTAACTCCCCATGGATTGGATAATCCCCAGCATTATTCAACACCCTACGACCTTGCACTGATAACTCAATATGCACTTAAGAATGAGAAATTTTGTAAAATAGTAGGTACAAAAAACACTACATTTCAGAATGGAAATATTTCAAACACTAATGAGATGTTAGGCTTATACCCTGGTGCTGATGGAGTTAAAACTGGATATACTGGTCAAGCTGGGCGGTGTCTTGTAACGTCTGCAACTCAAAATGGATGGAGAATAATATCTGTTGTACTGAACTGCGGTTCTAGGTCTATCAGAGCACAAAACAGCAAGGTATTATTAGATTATGCATTTGAAAACTATAAAAGCTATGAATATTTAAAAGAGGGACAGAAAATATCTGAAATAAAGTTGCATAAAGGGTTAGAAAATAATATTTCTGTTTTTTCGGACAGAGATATTTCAATTCCTTTGATGGTAGATGAAGTGGATAAATTACAGACGGTATATAATTTTTCTAATGAAATTGAAGCACCTATTAAAATTTATAGCAAGATTGGAACAATTGATTACATACTAGATGGAAAATTACTTGCATCAGCGGATATTATAACCCACGATGAAATAGACAGAAAGGATTTCTATTATTATTTTGATAAAATTTTTAAATCATGGACTGGTCTTGTACGTACTAAGTAAAGATGGCATAATAGAGATAGCAAAATCAAAAAAACGTAGCTTATGCAAATGATTTATAGAAAGAGAATAATTTTATGAAAACAGTTTTAGTAGGGATAAATTCAAAATATATACACACTTGTTTAGCTATTTGGTATCTAAAGGCAAGTGTTAATGAAATTTCAAATAACATTGTTGTTACAAGAGAATTTACAATAAATGATAATAAGGACAATATACTATCGGAACTATACAAGGAGAAGCCTGATATTTTAACATTTTCCTGTTATATTTGGAATATTGAGCTTATACTTTTACTGTCAAAGGAAATAAAGAAGCTGTTACCAAAATGTAAGATAATTTTAGGAGGTCCAGAGGTTTCCTATGATGCAAAAACCATATTACAAGAGAATTGTTCAATAGACTTTATTTTGTGTGGTGAAGGAGAAGAAATTTTTCCGGAGTTGTATAGCTGTTTACAAAATCATTCTGAAGACTACAAGAAGCTCAGCGGTATTGCATATAGGACTGATAATACTATTGAGTATAAGGAAGGCTTCTGTTTGATAAGCAAACTAGATGAAGTAAAGTCCCCTTATACAGCAGAATTAATGGCATCTGTAGCAAACAGAATAGTGTATTATGAATCGTCTAGAGGGTGTCCTTTTTCATGTTCTTATTGTATATCCTCAACCTTTAATGGTGTTAGGTTTTTTTCAATGGATAGAGTTAAAAATGATTTGAGAACTTTATTATTGTACAAGCCCAAGCTGATAAAATTTGTTGACAGAACCTTTAACTGTAATAAGTCAAGAGCTAAGGAAATATTTGAATATATAATTAGCTTGAACTGTGATACTTTATTTCACTTTGAGGCTGCTGCCGATTTATTTGATGATGAAGCTTTGGATATACTCAGACGAGCACCAAAGGGACTAATTCAACTTGAAATTGGTATTCAGACTACAAATAATGATACACTTAAAGAAATAGACAGAGTTACTGATATTGCTAAGCTCACTGGGAATGTAAGAAAGATACTTGCATATGAAAATATTCATGTGCATCTTGATTTGATAGCAGGATTACCCTATGAAAATCTGACCTCCTTCAAGAATTCCTTTAATGAAGTATATGGTTTAAGGCCACATCAGCTCCAGCTAGGCTTCCTTAAGCTTCTGAAAGGCTCTAAAATACGAAATGAGTCTCAAAAGCATGGGTTTACTTATAGAAACTATACACCTTATGAGGTGTTGTGTAATAACTATGTCTCTTTTGAAGATATTCTGTTGTTGAAGGATGTTGAAGAGGTGCTTGAAAGATATTTTAATTCGTCTAGATTTAACAGCTCTCTTGAGTTCATTGAAAAATGCTTATTTTCTGATGCATTTGAATTGTATTATAGGCTTTCAGTTTTCTGCAGGGAAAAGGGCTATTTGGATAGACCAATTTCCTATAAGGAGAATATAGCCATTCTGTATGAATTTTTTGAAAGCTCTCTCGGAATAAGTTCCCAGGAGAATTCAGAAATTTTCAGACAAAAAATGATATTTGATTTCCTCAGCTCTGACCGCTCATGTGCTATACCAGAGTTATTGAAGAGAGAAGAGGATTTAATTAGCATTACTGCCATTCATCATCTGCTAAAAAATGAAGAATTTATTAAAGCGTATCTTCCTGATTTTATTGGTGTTCAAACTAAAAATATATTGAAAAGAGTATTTTTTATTGCACTTAGCGAGCTTACGGGAGCTGACGAAATTATTATGTTTGACTATTCTAAAAGGGACTTGATGAGTGATAAATATAGAAAGGTTATTATTAACGCTATTAATCACTTCACTGGGTGAGTAATAGCTCCCATCCTTTTGCATAGGTTATAAATTCTTATATTGAAAACTTAATTATTTTTCTGTTACAATAATTCCATTTTATTATGTATCATAGATTTCAATAACACTAAATTCCTCTTTTAATTCATAGGAACTTACAATTTTCTATTTGAATTCTTTTCTTTTTACAAGCTTATAACAAGCCTGTTCTAACCTAAATTTTATTTGAATTAGCAAATAACCAATAAAGAAAAGCTACTTGGATGATTCATATAAGTTTTTTATAATTGTATACCTCATAAAAAATGTGGTAATGATTTTATTGGGAGGTTTGTTATGTTTAAAATATTTCGCAAAAAAAACCTTGAGGGCAGAAAAAATACGAAACAAGAAAAAAAAGAGCTTCAAAAGGGCTTGGTTAAGTCCTTAGATATTAATATATCTTTCTTTAAGGATATTTTTAATAATGACGAAACTTTCATTGTTAGGGAAATTCAGAATAAGTGGTTGAAGGCTGCAAAATGCTGCATTATCTATATTGATGGAATGATAAATGTAGAAATTGTTAATGAGAATATTATAGAGCCTATACTTCGCAACGATTTATCAAAAGGTATTGATGGTGATAATTTGCTTGAAGAATTAAAGAAAAAAGTTATTGTATCAAATAAAGTGACTTTGGAAACTGAAATCAACAAAATTGTAAGTTCGGTTATTTATGGTGATACGATTTTTTTGCTAGAAGGATACGACAAAGCGCTAATTATTAGTTCAAAAGGCTGGCAGACAAGAACCATTAGTGAACCTGAATCTGCAAAGGTTATTCGAGGACCTAGGGAAGGCTTTACTGAATCAATAATGATGAACTTGACATTAGTGCGACGAAAAATAAAAAATCCTGATTTGAAATTTAAGTTTCGGGAAATTGGAGAAAGAACCAATACAAAGACCTGTATTTGCTATATTGAAGGTTTGGCTCTTAATAGTGTATTAGAGGAACTGGAGCAGCGTCTGGATAAAATTGAAATTGATGGGATTATTGACTCCGGATATATTCAGGAGCTAATCAGAGATGCGCCATATTCACCATTTGAGACGGTAGGTTCAAGTGAAAGGCCAGATGTTGTAGCGGCAAAGCTTTTGGAAGGCAGAATAGCCTTATTTGTTGATGGAAGCCCTTTTGTATTAACAGTTCCATATTTGGTGGTTGAGAATTTTCAAGCAAATGAAGATTATTATAATAACTATATCTTTGGTACAATGAATAGGCTTATTAGGGGGTTTACTGCAGTAACCTCTGTTGCTATTCCTGCATTATTCCTGTCAGTTGTCAATTACCATCAGGAAATGCTGCCTACAGCTATGTTGTTGAGCATCGCCGCTGCAAGGCAGGGCGTTCCATTACCTACATCATTATCTTTATTTCTTATGCTTTTTATATTTGATATTTTGCGTGAGGTTGGGACTAGAATGCCAGCTCCTATTGGTCAAGCAGTAAATATTGTAGGAACGCTTGTATTGGGCCAAGCTGCTGTAGAAGCTAGATTGGTAAGTGCTCCTGTAATAATTATAACAGCTTTGACAGGCATTACAACCTTGATCAATATGAATTTTATATCTGCAACAATTATTTTTAGAACTATTTTCTTATTGGGGGCATCATTTTTAGGAGTATATGGATTCTTAATGTGCTTTATTGCTATGTATCTACATTTAATGAGTATACGTTCTTTTGGAGTACCTTACATGATGAATGTCACAAGAGCTAAAAACCATGATGGGCAGGATGCGTGGATACGCGCGCCTTGGTGGACGATGACCTTAAGACCTAAAATTGTTGCAGATAAAAATTTAATCAGAGAGTCACCAAGGAAAAGCAAGGAGAAATAGCTAATGCAAAAAATAAGAATCACCCTGCTGACATTTACGATTTTGCTAAGTTCTATATTCACTTCTGGCTGTTGGAATTATAGAGAAGTTGATCAATTTGCAATTGTTGCAGGAGTGGCTATTGATAAAGGCACGGATAATCAATTTCAAATGACCGTGGAGATTATACAGATTAGTGGTGGAAAAGATTCAAAAACGACGTCAAAAATTGTGACAACCGAAGGAAAGACAATGTTTGACGCAGCAAGAAATATGATATCTCTAACAGGAAAAAGACTTTATTGGAGCCATTCAAAGGTTATTATTATAAGTAAAGAAATAGCTAGTGAAGGATTAATTAAAGTTATTGATTGGTACAGCCGCGACTCTGAAACGCGAGAGGATGTTAATGTTTTAATTTCTGAAGGAGCATCTGCTAAAGAAATATTTATAGGACAGGTAGCCTCAGAAAATATCATATCCCTTGCTTTAAATAAAATGATAAAAAATCAAGTAAGCTTAAGCAAAGCACCTATAACAGATATGTTATTGTTAGATATAAATGAACATATGAAAAGTAAGACAGCAGCAATGCCTACAGTGGCTCTAAAGCAGATTGATGGGAAAATGGCGCCTCATATTATGGGGACTGCAATTATTAAGAATGATAAACTGGTAGGCTTTTTAAATGGTGAAGAAACAAAGGACTTGCTTTTCATTAGAAATGAGATTAAAGGTGGTCTATTAATTGAAGAAATGCAATCAAAAAATGAAGCTACCTTCGTCTCTCTTGAAATATTCAAAAGTGAAACAAAAGTTACACCTGTTGTAGATGGTAAGGATATTCAAATAAACTTAGAAACTAAAACAACAGTTGCTATTGACGAAATAGGTGGCACAGAAAATTTTCTTGATGAGGAAGGACAAAAAAAACTGGAACAAAGTACTGAAAATACGTTAAAAGAACGTATGGAAGCTTTAATTAAAAAAGTTCAATCAGAATATGGCGCAGATATATTTGGATTTGGAGTAAAGTTGCATGAAGACAAAGCAAAAGAGTGGAACAAAGTGGAGAATAATTGGGATGAAGTTTTTAAAGATTTAAAGGTGAACATTAAAACCAAAGTGAATATAAAAGGTAGTGCCTTGTTATCAAAGACTTTTGGAGAAGGTGATTAACAGGAATGTGTATATTGGTAATCATAGCGTATTCTTTATTAATAATTTTTGAGGTTAAACCATTATACAAGCAAAAACTGTGGCATGATTTCTGGGTATATATTGTATTGTGTGTTTTTTCATTTACAATTGCTCTTTTATTATGCTTTGATGTAAAGATCCCGAGCCCTTCTAAGCCAATTCAGGAATTTATTACTGCTATATTTGGAAAGTAGGTTTATGATATGCAAAAAGAGAGGATTACAGACAAGGAAGCAATATATGTTTTAGTTGTATTTGTTATTGGAAGCTCACTCATTATCGGCATTGGAGGAGAGGCTAAGAATGATAAATGGATTGCAGGAATAGTGGGTATTATATTGTCCATTCCTATGTTACTAGTATATTCAAGAATACTATCTCTATTTCAAGGAAAAGATTTATTTGATATTCTTAGTATTACACTAGGTAAAGTAATTGGTAAGATTGTAGCTATAATATATATATGGTATGCTTTTCACTTAGGTGCACTTGTACTTCGTAATTTTTCTGAATTTGTCAACACAGTGGCAATGCCTGAAACTCCAATGCTTGTGCCAATGCTTTGTATGGGATTGGTGTGCATTTTTGCAGTAAGCTTAGGCATAGAGGTAATGGGAAGAACTACAGCATATTTTCTTCCTATTGTGTTGTTCACTATAGTAGTTGTACAACTATTAGTAGTATCAAAACTCAATTTTAACTATTTGAAGCCTATTTTGGGAAATGGGCTTAGCCCTGTTTTGAGAGGAGGATTCTCGACCTTTTCATTTCCTTTTGGTGAAACGGTATTATTTATTGGCGTTTTTTCTTCATTGAAAACCAAAAAGTCATCTCGTAAGGTTTATCTTTGGGGGCTATTATTTTCAGGAGTTATTATAATTGCTACCACAATCAGAAATATCACAGTGCTGGGTAGTATGTCTAGCAGCTTTTACTTTCCGTCTTATGCAGCTGTAAGTAGAATTAGAGTTGGTGACTTTTTAGAAAGAATAGAAGTAACTGTGGCTATTGTTTTTGTATATTGTGCTTTCATAAAAATCACAATATGTTTGTTAGTTGCATGTAAAGGGATTGGAAAGATGTTCAATTTGAAGGATTATAAATCTATAATTATACAAACCGGATTGTTAATGGTTTATTTTGGTTTTACTGTATATGAAAGTAGTATGCAGATGGGGTATTGGGCTTTTAAAGTTTACCCATATTATGCTTTCCCAATGCAAGTAATATTGCCTATTCTCATTTGGGTTTTTGCCGAGATAAAGGCAAGTAAAAACAAACAAGTAATTTTATAGCTTACTAAAATACACTGTTTATATTTCTACACGTACATTTTCTTTGAGTTTTAAATAGGTATACAGACTACAAATAATGATACACTTGATGAAATAGATAGAGTTTATGATATTCTTAGACCCTTCAGCAAAGTAAAAAATACTTAATGATAAAAATACAAATGTGCATCTGATTTTATTGCTAGATTATCATATGAGAATCGAGAATTCTATAAATGATGTATACGGAATAAAGCTAAAATGCAAGGATTTGTTTGTAGAAACAATGTAACATCTAAAAAGGGTATTGAAGTATTATCTTTGGTTGGTCTAAAAACATACTACCACGGTTAAAAAATACATTGAGAATATTCCAAATAACGATATTGCTTAGAATATTGAGAAATGAAGCAGTAGAGCAAATTTCCAACTTACATAATTATATTTTACCGCCTTGTATAACTCGTATTTCAACGGCTTGCTTTTCAACTGTATTAGTAACACCGTCTAGCTTAGCTTCCAATCTGTCAAATTTACTGTCTAATTGTTTATATCCATCAAATAAAACGCCAGTCTTAGTTGAAAGCTCATTTTCAAGAGAGGTAACTTGATTGCTTAACTTTTTAATTTCAGCTGTATTTTGCTCAACTTTTTCTGTTATATCTTTTCTGAAATCAAGCATTTCTGTTTTGAAATCAGTCATTTCTGTTTTGAAATCAGTTATTTCTGTTTTTAAGTCCGTAATGTCTGTTTTGAAACCAGTCATTTCTTTTCTAAATTCAGTAAATTCTAAATACATTTTAGTTATTAAATCATATACTTTTTCATCCATGTTTTTTCACCTCCTTTTTAAGAAATTATATCATATTGGTTTAAGAATTTGAATAGGACATTTGACCAAAAGCTTATTGAATGAAATAAATTTCTTTTTAAGTTATTAACTTGTCTATTTGATAATATTATAAAAAAAGAGCACATATATTTTAAAATGAAATGTTTTATTTTATAACGAGGCAAGAAAATGTCCCCCACTCCTATAAGTGGCGGGTACCGCTTTGGTTTTGAGGTGGTGAGAATATCTACCGCCTCGCTTACACGCCGCTGATGTAATGAGATTTTTCTACAACCGAAAAATTCATTTTGAAGCTAGGCGTTATAAGCAATTAATTAATTAAAAAACATCTACAACTAGGCAAAAAAGGGAGGTTTTTGAATGACCACACCGGAGTTTAATTTCAGAGAGATGATTCAAAAAGATAGGGAAGAGAGGGTGAAAAAGCAGTTTGAAGGAACATTCATTGAGTATCTGAATTTAGCAAAATCAAATCCAAGTATAGCAGTACTTTCACACCAGAGACTGTATGACCTTATAATTTCTAAAGGCATAGAGGCTGTAAAGACAGAAGAGAACCCAAGATTACGGAGAATATATGGCAATGATATAATAAAAAAGTATTCCTTTTTTGAGAACGATTTTTTTGGAATTGATAAAACTATAATGAAAATTGTGAGGTACTTTCACTCAGCAGCTATGGCGGGAGAGGAAGCAAGACAGGTGTTATATTTAGTTGGACCTGTAGGAGCTGGCAAATCTTCAATAATGGAAGCATTAAAGAAGGCACTTGAGTGTGCAGAACCCATTTATGCGTTAAAAGGTTGCCCAATGCGAGAAGAGCCATTACACCTTATACCTAAACACTTGCGAAATGAATTTGAAAAAACGCTGAATACCAAAATTGAAGGTGATTTGTGTCCCGTTTGCAGATACAGATTAAAGAACGAATATAATGGCGAGTATGAAAGCTTTCCTGTAGTATCCACAGGTTTTTCAATACGCTCAAGAAAGGGTATAGGCGTAGTACCTCCTGTTGATCCAAACAATCAGGATACTTCGATTTTAACGGGAAGTGTTGACATTTCTAAAATTGACTTATATCCGGAGGATGACCCTAGAGTGCTTTCTCTCAATGGAGCTTTTAATGTAGGAAATAGGGGAATTGTTGAATTTATAGAGGTCTTTAAAAATGAAACGGAATACTTACATACAATGATTACAGCTACTCAAGAAAAATCAATACCATCTCCCGGCAAAGGTTCTATGATTTATTTTGATGGGGTAATTCTGGCACACTCAA
>JAEZIB010000086.1 GCA_023416275.1 Bacillota bacterium
ATACAATATGTCTAGCTGTGAGGTTATAGAATCAAATTATGAAATCAGAAATGACATTGTTAAGCTTACATACTGTTCTCATATACTAGAGCTTATTTCAGATAATGTGCAAGAAGGTGAGCCGTCAGAAAGTGTTTTGCAGCTCCTGCTTAATACACTATATGTAATTGCCAAAACAGATCGCTCGTTAGAACTTATAACAAGAGTATTTGAGTTGCGGTTAATGGCATTGCTTGGGTATGAACCGCATGTTACTAGCTGTATAAACTGCAACAAAACTAATGACGAAAAAGTGTTTTTCGATTTAGATAATTCGGGATTGGTATGCAGCGAATGTGTTAATAAAAGAGGAAGGGTTTATCCATTGCTACCCGGAACAGTTAAGGCTTTGAAATACATAATGCATATTAATCCTCAAAAGCTGTATAGCTTTTCCCTTTCAGAGGAAATTATAAAAGAACTGAGTATAATTTCAAAGAAATACATAAAAGAGCATTTAGGTAAGGAATATAATAAACTGGATTATTTAAAATACTACAAATAAACTTCAGCTTTTCAGTTGGAGTTTTTGTATTGTAAGCAAATAATAAATTTTGGACACAGAATATAAGTATGAAAGTTGAACAACCTAACAATATAATAACTCAGACTAGGCAGTCGCATGGACCTCTAATCTTGTTTGCCCAACATTAACAGGCTGAGTGATATTTTTAATGGAGAGAGTATGAATTTAAATTTATATACAATTATTTCAATTACAATTATTATAATAAATATTATATTAATAATAACAGCTGTTTTCATTGAAAGGAAAAAACCAGTACATGCTTTAAGCTGGGTTTTGACCTTATCTTTACTTCCTGTAGCTGGGTTCATACTATACTTAATCTTTGGTAGGGCTTATCATATCAAGAAGAAATTTCTAATTAAGTGCGATAGAAGCAGACAATATTGCCAAGAGCTGCACAAGACCTTAGATATTGCTTTTTATGACGAAACTAAATTTCATGAACCTTATGACAACAACATTAAGGAAATAATCAAACTCAATATTAATACTTCACAGAGTACTTACACAAATGACAATAAAGTTACTATTTATACTAGTGCAGAAGATAAATACAGAGAGCTTTTGCAAGATATTTATGCTGCAAAATCATCAATTCATATTTTGTATTTCATAATTCAAAATGATATTATTGGCAATAAAATTATAGCTGCATTAGCACAAAAAGCAAAAGAAGGACTTGAAGTAAGAGTTTTATTTGATCATGGAGCTAAACTTCTGACCCCTTTAAAAACATATAAACCTATAATAGAAAATGGAGGCGAGGTATTATGCTTTTTGTCTAATACGGTTAGTAATTATTTAAGAGTAAACTTTAGGAATCATCGAAAAGTTGTAGTTATAGATGGAGGAATTGGGTATATTGGCGGAATTAATATAGGGGATGAATATCTAGGACTTAATAAAAAAATATCACCTTGGCGTGACACGCACATGAAAATAATTGGGAGTAGTGTTCATAGCTTACAGCTAAGATTCTTTGAAGATTGGCTTTATGCCTCAAAGAGTGATATTGAGTTTGCGGATACTGAAAAATATTTTATGCCCATAAACATGCAGAATATAGGAAATACTTGAATGCAGATTGTATCTAGCGGACCCGACACTAAATATGAAGAGATTAAACGCAGCATGATTAAAATGGTTAATTCGGCCAAGAAGAGTATATTTATACAGACACCTTATTTCGTGCCTGACAGCACATTTTTAGAGGCTCTACAAAATGCTGCGTTATGTGGAGTTAGAGTTGTAATTCAAATACCCAAAGTACCTGATAAACCATATGTCTACAAGGCTACAATGTCTTTTGTTGCAGATGTAATTAATTATGGCATAAAGGTATATTTATATAAGGGATTTTTACATGCCAAGATGATGGTAATTGATGATGAATGTTGTACTATTGGAACAGCAAATATAGATATTAGAAGCTTTTCATTAAACTTTGAAATAAATGCCTTTATGTATGGAAAAGAAATTTCACAAAGGTGTGCTCAAATATTTAATAAAGATTTAGAAATGTGTGAATTAATGACTAAAGAAAAATATCAAAACAGAGGAATTTTTACAAAGATACAGGAAAGTATTTTCAGATTACTATCGCCAATTCTGTAGTAAACATAATTTCTCTATTTTTATGGTACTAGGAAGAAGTATATCAACCAACCCCAAAATAATTAACAGTGAAGAACCTTTGCTGACTAATTTATATAAAACAGATAAAAATATTCCTGTTATATAGTAAATTAGATTGTCATAAGGTTCTTTTTGATACCACAAAAATATTGTGTATATAATGTCGTTGCTGAAATAAAGGAAATTAAGGGAAATATAGTAATATCAAATTATACAAATATATGAGTAAATTAATTATTCTTCAATAATAAGTACTTATATATTTGAAATAAATTAGGAGGGATTAAAATGAACAAAAAAATCCTTAGCACTATATTCATATCACTATTTCTAATAATTACTGTTTTTGCTGTTAACGGAAATACAGTATATGCGGCAAATATAACTATTGGTAATATTGCGTATAATGAAAATGATATTACGAAGCTGAGAACATTTTTAAATCAAGAGTCTGCAGTGGCTGGAATAACTAATGGAAAGGTATTAAATTCAGCATTTGATGCAAGCAATCCTGCAACATGGACAGGTGTCACTTGGACAGACGGAAGTGTCAAATGCATAAAAACAATATCATGGGACTCAAAGTCTTTAGCAGGTACTTTAGACTTGAGCGGAACTACATCTATGACAAGTCTAGTATGCAGTAACAATAAACTAACAGCACTAAATGTATCTGGAAATAATGCTATGACTATCCTTAGCTGTTTCTCGAATCAACTGGCTAGGCTGGATTTGAGCACAAACAAAAAGCTTATTGCTGTAAATTGCAGTTTTAATAAGCTATCTGACCTTGATGTAAGCTCAAATACATCACTTACCAATTTGTGCTGCTATTCAAATGATTTGAGTAAGTTAGATGTAAGCAAGAATACAGCACTTACATATTTAGATTGCAATACAAACAAATTGACTAAACTTGCTGTCAGCACAAATATAAAATTGAATAAGCTTTATTGTTATGCGAATCAAATAAATGAGTTGGATCTGAGGAATAACACACTGCTAACTTTATTAGATTGTCATTCAAATAAACTAAGCCAGCTCAATGTAGATGCTAGTACAAAGCTAACTTTATTAAATTGCAATTCAAATCAACTAACTGAGCTTAATATAAGCAAGAATACAAAGATAGCTAGTTTTTATTGTTCTGATAATAAATTAGTCAAAATAAAATTAATATTAGCTAATAATAGCATTAATCTAATTGCTCATGGTAATGGATATGTTGAGCTTTTCATTGGTAGCTCAAAAACCTACGCAACAGCAGTTCCTTTTCAGAAAGGTTCATTCGCAAGCTGGGTAGACATTTATGCTGGTTCACAAATCTCAAATTCTTATAAATATAATCTCACAGCTGGGTTGACATATAACCTGCAAGCAAACTTCGCTCAAAACGTGATATTTAATTCACAAGGGGGAAGTGAAGTGACAGCTGCAACAGTAAATTACAATAATATAATGGCTGCACCAAATGTGCCAATATATGAGGGTTATGTTTTCAATGGTTGGTATAAGGAAGCTAATTGCATAAATGAATGGGATTTTGCTGCTGATAGGGTTACAGCTGAAACAACACTATATGCTAAGTGGCAACAAATAAGTACAGTGGATATAACTATAAATGGTATTACCTACTATTTTAACGACTATACCAAGCTTAAAACATTTCTAAATCAAGATTCTGTAACGAAAGGGACTACTAATGGAAAACAGTTAAATAAGGCTTATGATGAGAAAAATCCTGCTACATGGAAAGGTGTAACATGGACCGATGGTGCAGTAAAACGAATAAAAACTATATCCTGGCGTTATATGGATTTATATGGTAGGCTAGATTTAAGCAGAGCTACAGAATTGACTACATTAGATTGTAGTGGAAATAATATTACTGAGTTAATTACAACAGAAGACGTCAAACTTACATATATAGATTGCAGTAATAATATGCTAAGTAGGATAGACATGTGTTCCAACAAAGAGTTGACTCAGCTTTATTGTGGAAACAATGAATTGATTTCGCTAGATGTTAGTGAAAATGAAGAACTAACAAACTTGGAATGCTCTTTCAATGAACTTACCAACATTGATACCAGCAAAAATATAAAATTATATACACTAAATTGCTCTTTTAATAAATTGACAGAACTGGATATAAGTAAAAATTTACTTTTAAGAGGAATTGAATGCTATGGATGTAATTTGACAAAATTTAAATCTGAATTAGACAGTGATTTTTTCTATAAAAGCCTCAGCTGTATTGCTAATGGTAATGGCTATTTGTACATATCAAATCATCCAACAACCTCTGAAATTTTATTAGAAGCAATACCAATGAAAGGAAACTCTTTTGTAAACTGGACTGATTCCGTCAATAACTCCATAGTATCAGTAGAAGATACATATAGAGATTTAAAACCATATTTTTCTTATAATTTGCAAGCAAATTTCTCTCAAAATGTTATATTTAATTCACAAGGAGGAAGTGAAGTAGCAGCTAAAATAGTAAATTATAATAGTACAGTAGAGGCACCTGAAATACCAACATTTGAGGGATATGTTTTTGATGGTTGGTATAAAGAGGCTGATTGTATGAAAAAATGGAATTTTGCTACCGATAGGGTTACATCAGAAACTATATTGTATGCAAAGTGGGTATCTAGAGAAGTAATGCACACAGTAACATTTAATGTAAATGGAGGGAGTTCGATATCAAATATAAGCAATGTTATATATGGAGACACTATAGCAACGCCTGCCACTCCAATTAGAGTTGGATACGATTTTAAAGGCTGGTTTAAAGATTCAAATTACAAGAATGTATGGGATTTTACTAAGGATGTAGTTAAATCGGATTTAACACTATATGCTAAGTGGATATCAAACACAATAACCTATACGATAAAGTTCAATGTAGACGGAAGTACAGTATCAGAAAAAAGCAATATTAAATATGGAGACACTATAACAGCACCTGTAGCTCCGACTAAAAATGGTTTTAAATTTAAAGGTTGGTATAAAGATAGTGCTCTATTGGATGATTGGGATTTTACAACAGATTTAGTTAAAGCAAATATGACACTATATGCTAAGTGGGCAGCTGAAGAGACATTCTATACGGTAACATTTGTAGATGGTGATAATACATATTCATTAATTAATAATGTTACATCTGGAAGTGCTGTTAAAGCACCAACTACTCCAGCTAAAGAGAATTATGCTTTTATAGGCTGGTATGAAGAAGGTGATGACAATAAGCCATGGGATTTTATAAGGGATAGAGTTATATCCAATACAATATTATACGCTAGGTGGTTGGCAGCTACAGATGTAACCGTCGATGGTATTACATATAATGGGAATAATTATGCTAAGTTAAGAGCATTTTTAAATCAGGAATCTGCTGTTGCAGGAAAAACCAATGGACAAATGATCAATACAGCATATGATGAGAATAATCCTCAAACATGGACAGGAGTTTCTTGGTGCATTGGTTACTATGACGATGAGGATGTAAAATATATTAAAGAAATATCATGGGCATCTAAATCATTAGCTGGTAAGCTAGATATTAGTGGAGCAAAATATCTGT
Source organism: Bacillota bacterium (assembly GCA_023416275.1). GTDB lineage: Bacteria > Bacillota > Clostridia > Acetivibrionales > DSM-1351 > Ruminiclostridium. The sequence continues at coordinate 5,793 of JAEZIB010000086.1, forward strand.
ATAAATTAAATTGTTCATCAAATCAGCTTGTTCAGTTAGATATAGGTAAGGCTGAATATATAGAGGAGTTAAACTGTTCATCAAATCAGCTGACTATGTTGGATATTAGTGGAGTTTTTTACTTGAATTCACTAGACTGTTCTTATAATCATATAAATGAGCTAGATGCAACTGGTAGTTACAGTTTAAACTGCTCTTCAAATGATATGACTGTGCTGTATTTGAATAATGAGGTGTATTATTTAAAATGTGATGGAAATAAGTTTACTAAAATTGACATGGATTATTATTCTTTAACCCTAAATTCAAGTGGTAATGGATATATTGAAATGACCTATACATATTCAGACCATGCAAGTATAGTAGCAGTCCCTAATTCAGGGTATTCATTTGTAAACTGGACGGACACACGTAAAGGTAATCAAGTTTCAAGTTCTGCTACAATTTTTATCTCAGCATATGATTTAGAATGGAATAATAAACAATACACAGCTAACTTTACTCAGAAAGTAATATTTAATTCACAAGGAGGCAGTAAAGTAGAAGCTACAACTGTAAATTATAGTAGCACAATAAAAGCACCAAATCCTCCTACATATGAAGGTTATACATTTAAAGGGTGGTACAAAGAGGCTGATTGCATAAATGCATGGGATTTTGCTAAGGATGTAGTTAAAGCAAATATAACGCTATATGCCAAGTGGGATGCTGAAGATTTTGTTGTAGAAGAAGCTACGCTAAATGAGAATAATAAAGATGTTGATTTACCACTAATACCAGTGGCAACTTATAAAGTAGAATTCAATGTAGTTGGGGAGAGTACATTTTTAGTTATGAATAATGTTACATCTGGCAGTGCCATTACAGTACCAACTATCCCTATAAAAGAAGGCTATAACTTTTTTGGCTGGTACAGGGATGAGAATTGTACAGAACCATGGAACTTTGCAACAGATGTAGTTATTGCAGACATAAAATTATATGCCAAGTGGATGGCAATTTGATGTGAGAAATGATATTTAATTCTAACTGAACTAGTAATAACTTCAACTTTCGCACTTGAAAATTGTAGGTTGGGAGAATTATCAATGGAAAGTTGGATTAGAAGTAATTGCATTAATTAGTTGGTAAAACGAAGTGTTTTTGCCGAAAAACCGATACTATGTCGGTTTTAGCACACTATGAACCATGGATGATAAATGTGTGCGACGGCTAAAATACTGAGATGAACCATTAATAATTATTGCAATTATTTTGGCAACAAAACCATTGATACTTCTGCCTCGCCTATAGAATTTTTATGTGCGAAAGTTGAGTAATCACAAAGAACCTCTGTGCACAGATGTATATCTAATTACATATAGATTAAATTCTCAACTTTCCCAGTTGAACATCATTAGCATGGGAGATATCAATGAAAGTTGGCTAAATTATAAATCTATTTGTAAAGGTGTGTTATCTGGTTGTTCAGAGGTTCTTTTTAGTGCTATATAAGTATATTGAGTACAAACTTTTAATAGAATATACACATTATATAGAATTTTTTGTTATACTATTCTATGCAGAATTGTAATACTATTTCGTTTTTAAAATATAAGAAACAATATTTTAAATCACTGTTTTCGAAGTAGACTGCATATGCAGCGACTCATAGCTAGATAGAAGTAGTTATAGCAGATAAAATACTGCGTACCTCCCACGATAGTTTCACTTTAGTTGTTGTCGAAATGGGGTGTGGGAGGTAGTATTTGAACAACATTTGCGAGCTTTGCTCCATCGCCGCAAATGCGGCTATTTAAAATGTGATTCCACATTTTAAATGCAAATTAGTATAATATAGGAAATATGGAGGTTTTTTGTCTTTGTTTAAATTAGTTAGGTATTTAAAGCCATATTTAAAGCAAGTAACTTTAGGACCTGCTTTCAAGCTGTTTGAAGCAATATTGGAGTTGCTTATACCATTGATGATGGCAAAGCTAATTGATAATGGAGTAAGAGCAAATAGTTCATCGTACATCTATATGATGGGCGTAATAATGGTGATAACAGCAATAACAGGTGCTTGTTCAGCATTTGTTTGTCAATATTATGCATCAGTAGCATCGCAAGGCTTCGGAACTACAATGAGAAATTTGCTGTTTAAGAGAGTTCAAAGCTTTTCGTTAAATGAGATAGATAAAATTGGCGTACCTTCGTTAATAAACAGGATAACAAGCGATGTTAATCAGCTGCAATTTGCTGTTGCTATGCTTATACGGCTTGTTGTAAGAGTTCCGTTTCTATGTATTGGCGGTTTAATTATGGCCATGCTTATAAATTTGAAGCTTTCTTTGATATTGTTGGTGATAATGCCTATTTTCGTGGTTTTTATTTACTTTATAATGTCGCGTACAGTTCCCCTTTATAAAGCTGTGCAGAAAAAGCTGGACACACTTTCTGTTATAATTAGGGAAAATTTATCAGGAGTCAGAGTAATAAGGGCTTTTGCAAGACTGGACAAGGAAAGAAAGCGTTTTGTTAAAAGTAATAAGGAATACGCCGAGGCTTCCATTAGCGTTGGGCGGGTTTCTGCATTATTAAATCCTGTAACTTCTGTTGTTGTGAACCTTGGAATTGCTGCTATACTTTGGTTTGGAGGCATAGAGGTATATGAAGGAAGTATGACACAAGGAGAAGTAATAGCATATATAAACTATGTAAATATGATATTGTCTGCTTTGATAGTTTTAGCAAACTTAGTGGTGACCTTTACAAAGGCAGCTGCCTCAGCAAATAGAGTAAATGAAATTCTTGGATTAGAGCCATCAATTGTGGATAAAACTGAATTAACAAATATCACCACTACAGAAGAGTTAAAGTGCATCAAAAACGATGACATACCAATAATAGAATTCAGAAATGTAAGCTTTTCATATACTGAATCCTCAGAATATGCACTAAAAAATATTTCACTAGAGATTAATAAAGGTCAAAGGGTTGGAATTATTGGTTCAACCGGATCAGGAAAGTCAACACTAGTAAATTTAATTGTTCGATTTTATGATACAACAGAAGGCTCAGTGCATGTGAATGGAATAAATGTTCAAGACTATAAACAAAAGGAATTAAGAGATAAAATTGGCTTAGTACCTCAAAAGTCTGTTTTATTTTCAGGGACAATTGAGGACAACCTAAGATGGGGCAATGAGAAGGCATCTCAGGAAGAAATTGAAGAAGCGGTAAGAATAGCCCAAGCCTATGAGTTTATAGTTAAAAAGGAAGAAGGCTTTAAAACAGTAATTTCTCAAGGTGGTACAAATCTTTCAGGCGGCCAGAAGCAAAGACTGGCAATTGCCCGTGCTATTGTAAAAAAGCCAGAAATATTGATTTTAGATGATAGTATAAGTGCATTAGATTATGCTACTGATGCGGCATTTAGAAAAATGCTTTCAGAGAAATTAAGTGATAAAACTATCATTATGGTTACTCAGAGGATATCAACCATTAAAAATGCCGATTTAATAGTTGTTTTAGATGATGGTGAAATTGTTGGTATAGGTAAAAATGATTATCTCCTTGAGAATTGTTTGGTATATCAGGAAATATATAGTTCCCAGGATGAAGAAAAGGAGGCTCAGAAATGAAGAGTAGTATTATAAAACGCCTCCTAAAATATATAATAAAAAATAAGCTATATGTTATTGGAGCACTAGTTTGCGCAGCTTTTAGCAATATTCTCATGATTGTAGGCCCCTTCATTATTGGAAAGGGTGTAGACAATATTATTGATAGTGGAAATGTAAATTTTGAAAGAGTCAAGTATTATGCTTTAATTATAATTGGACTTTACTTAATTAGTGCTGCTTTTCAATGGAGTTTGCAGGTTTTTACCAGCAAATTGTCAAATAAAACTGTTGAAGATATTAGAAGCCATTTATTTGAACATGTTACAAAGATGCCACTAAAATTTTTTGATTCAAATCCTCATGGAGACATAATGGCTAGATTGACCGGTGATATTGATAATATATCCGAGGGTATTTTTCAATCTGTTACGCAGTTTATAACAGGAATTATATCAATAGTCGGTTCGCTGGTTTTTATGTTTATATTAAATCCTGTTATTACTCTTGTTGTAATTGTAATGACACCCATTACTTTTATCATTGCAGCATTTATAACTAGAAAATCATCAAAAATGTTTTCAGCTCAATCCAAGCTAAATGGCGAATTAAATGGATATATAGAGGAGATAATAGGCAATCAGAATGTGGTAAAGGCATTTAATTTTGAAGAATCTTCAATGAAGAGATTTGAAGAAATAAATAAAAAGTTGTATAATAGTGGTAGATGGGCACAATTTTATTCATCGCTTGTAAACCCTTCAACACGTTTAGTAAATAATATTACTTATGTTTTACTCGGAATGACTGGTGGAATTGCGGCGTTAGCAGGTCATTTAAGCATAGGATATATTTCAAGCTTTTTGACATATTCCACATATTTTTCTCAGCCAATAAATAATATTACAAGTGTAACCACACAGCTTCAATCAGCAATAGCTTCAGCAAAAAGGGTATTTGCTATAATGGATAGTGATACTGAAAAAGAGCAAGGCATAGATGATATTGAGCTAAAGTACACAGAAGGTAATGTTTGTTTTGAGGATATAACTTTTTCCTATAATCCACAAATACCGTTAATTAAGAATTTCAGCCTGAAGGTTAACAAAGGCTCAAGAATTGCTATTGTTGGACCAACTGGCGCAGGTAAAACAACTATGGTAAATCTTCTTATGCGTTTTTATGATGTAAATAGTGGGAATATATATATAGACGATATTAATATAAATAAACTATCAAAGGACAGCTTAAGAAAATCCTTTGGTATGGTATTGCAGGATACTTGGCTCTTTAAGGGTACTTTAAGAGAAAATATTGCATATGGAAAACCGGAAGCAACTACTGAAGAAATAATTAATGCTGCTAAAGCAGCAAATGCACACAATTTTATAAAGAGGCTTCCAAAGGGCTATGACACAGAACTTACAGAGGGCGGAGGTAATTTGTCTCAGGGTCAGAAGCAGCTAATTACAATTGCTAGAGTAATGCTAGTACTGCCATCTATGCTGATACTTGACGAAGCAACCAGCAGTGTGGACACTAGAACAGAACTAAATATTCAGAAAGCTTTTATCAGAATGATGGAGGGAAGAACCAGCTTTATCATTGCACATAGGCTTTCAACTATTAGGGAGGCAGACTTAATATTGGTACTTAATAATGGACAGATTGTTGAGCAGGGAAATCATGAGCAGCTGCTAAAAAAAGGAGGCTTTTATTCAAACCTATATTATAGCCAATATGAAAATCAGTAATTAGTAATAATTTTATGTGAGAAAGTTTAGTTAAGTAATTTATATAAACATATTGCAGATAAGATTAGTTCATAGTAAAATATATCAAATTAATGGTGGTGATTTTATGGATAAATTATTAGAGGAATTTAAAGCACAAAAAAGACTACTTGTAGAAGCACTAGTTGAAAAGGATCATATGCAAACTTATGAATCTTCTGTGCTAAAAAATGATTTTGTACTTAAGCTAGGTGAACCTCGGTATGAACTTCACAAGCTTGAGCTGACTATTGCAAGGGCAAAGCTAAAGCTTGATATGATGCAGGCTTGCATCAAGTTTAAAGTACCCATTGATACCGATAATATTGACAGGCAGCTTGAAAAGGAATTTGAAAGGCATAATAATGTGCTGAGAAATATGAAAAAGGAAATAGAAAGTGTACACAATACAAGTGATGGCGAGGACAAAAAAATACAGAATATGCATGAATTAAAAGAATTGTATTTTTCAATTGCATGTTATATTCACCCTGAACTAGTTGATATCTCAGATAAGAACATCAAAAGGGTATGGAAGGCAACAAAAAAGGCATATGAAAATGGTGATACAGAAAAGTTAAAAAGATTACAAATAAAAGTTCAAAGTGAATTCAAGGATGCTGTATTAAACATAGACTCGCAGGATATTGACCTTGAAAACACTGTTCTTTCGATGAGAACAAAGAGAAAACTGGTGGTTTCAGAAATTGAAAGCCTTAAAAAACAATTTCCATTTACAGAAGAAAAAATGCTGAAGGATGAAACGGCCGTTAATAAATTTAAAAAGGAAATAGATGTAGACATAAAGATGGCTAGCGAGGTGCTTGATAAGCTTGAAAAGCAGATATTAGAAAAGCTGCCAGCACCGAGCAAATATATCAACTAAAACTGATGAAATCTTAAAAAATGCTTAGTCATAACAGCACTTTTTAAGATTTCTTGGTTTTGTATTTAAATTAATGTTTGTTCAAATTAATAAAATCTAAACTACCTGTAAAATAGCACATTTCAGATATTCAGTCTCAGGAGAAGCAAGCAAGACTGGGTGATCTTTTGCCTGTGCTCTATATTCAACAACACGTACCTTCTTTTTTGCATCAGCTGCTGCATCATATAAAATATCCATAAACAGATTGGAATCAACATGCTGGGAGCATGAACAGGTAATTAGGTAGCCTCCACTGTTAATAATTTTCATTGCACGTAAATTTATTTCCTTGTAACCTCTGATTGCACCCTGTACAGCATTTTTTGTTTTTGTAAAAGCAGGAGGGTCAAGAATAATTGTGTCAAAAGTCTCATTGTTATCATAGTATTCACGTAAAATATCAAAAGTGTTGGCAGCCTGAAATTTAACTACAGCATCTAAACCGTTAATTTCAGCATTTTTTGTAGCACATTTTACAGCATGCTCAGATATGTCTATTCCTAATACGCTCTTAGCTCCATATAACCCTGCATGAAGTGCAAATGAGCCAGTATGTGTAAAACAATCCAAAACCTTTACATTCTTTACAAAAGGAGCAATAGCGGCTCTATTTTCTTTTTGATCCAGAAAGAAACCTGTTTTTTGACCATTTTCCACGTCAACTAAAAACTTAACTCCGTTTTCAGTCATTTCAACAAGAGTATCAAAAGATCCTTTAATAAAGCCCTTTTGCATTTCTAAGCCCTCAAGCAGCCTTACAGGAACATCATTTCTTTCATAAATGCCTCTTGGCTTTATTATGTCATCAAGTATATTGACAATATCATTTTTAAATTTATCTATTCCAAGTGCAAGAGTTTGAACAACTAATATATCTGAAAATTTATCTACAACAAGAGCAGGCAAAAAATCAGATTCTGCAAAAATTACGCGACAGCTGTTAATGTCAGCAACTTGCTTTCTATAATTCCAAGCAGCATTTATTCGATTAAATAAAAACTCGTAGTTGATTTCTTCGTGCTCGTATGTCAAGATTCGTATTGTTATCTGGGATTTAGGGTTGTAAAACCCTCGTCCGAGAAATTTATTCTTGCTGCTATAAACATCCACGATATCACCTGGTTCAATATCTGAATCTATATGAGAAATATCACTTTTAAAAATCCAGGGATGTCCATATTCTGTTCTGCTTTCTTTTCCTTTAACTATAAAGGCTTTAGCCATATTAATTATCCTTTCTTAAGCTTCTTCTATTTCCTTGTTGGTCAACTATAATAGTATTATCCAAGGTTGCTTTTAGATTTGATCTGAAAGCTGCAATATATTCTTTTCTAAGTGCATCTCTTTCAGTTAACTCTGAGCTTGTAAGTGTATCGGTTTTAGCTTTTTTAGCTAATTGGTTCAGCCGATCAATTTTGCTTTTTTCCATAAAAACCCACGTCCTATCCTATTTAAATTATAACGCCTAGATTTAAAATGAAATTTTTCGATTGTAGAAAAATTTCATTACATCAGCGGCGTTTCATCGAGGCGGGAGATATTCTCACCGCCTTATAACCAAAGAGGTACCCTCCACTTATAGAAGTGGGGTACATTTTCTTGCCTCGATATTTACGATATACAGTCGAATACTAACACACTAACTGTTACTATTCAGCCTTTGACAATAAAATATACAGAATATACTTTAATAAACTTATAATAAATATTGTAGGTGTTCAAACTAATCAATGGACAGTTGGGTTAGAAACAAATTGTATGAATTAATTGATGAGACGTATCATAACTAATTCTGTCAATTATTTTGACAACAAACCATTGAGAAGTTTGAGCGCACATAGACTAAGTTAATTTTAAGAGGCTAATAGTAACCACTAACAAACTAATTTATTATATCAGAAATAATGTCCTTTAAAAAGTAGTTTAATTATGCTATTATGTAATTATGCGATTGGGATAAAATATTATTAAATGTACAATTATTGGGGGGATTCAAGAATGGCAGACATACAGGTTGTTATATTTAATTTGAAAAATGAGTTGTGTAGTGTAGATACATCAATTGTTTATAAAATTGAAAAATATAGTGATGTTTCACTTGTTCCACAGATGCCAGACTATATTAAAGGCATATATAATCTTAGAGGTAGAGTTGTTCCAATTGTAGATTTGAATAAGAGATTTAATATGGGCGATTCAGATATAACTAGTAAAACAAAGCTTATTATTACTGAAAAGGATAACCAGTTGTTTGGATTTTTGGTGGATAATGTTCTTGAAATAATAAATCTTAATGAGAATTCAATTGACAAGTCAGAAGCAGTTTTACATGTAAATAATAATAAATATATAACGGGGATAGGGAAGAAGGATGACAAGCTGTTCTCAATTATTGATTTAAATGCAATTTTAAATACACATGAAGTAAAAGAAGTATTATCTAATGATGCATTTTTAGACAATAAATAATATACTGGCTTTTTGCCAGAAAACGATACTATGTCGGGTACAGTTTTGATGTGTGTAGCATAAGATGTGTGTAGCATAAGATGTGTGTAGCATAAAAAGAACGTATACTTTACAAAGAAATTATTTTTGCTAATTTTAAAGGCTGTGCTTCCTAAAGAACGCACAGCCTTTTACATGTATTTTGAATATAATTCCAGATTTTATTATTAAAAATTAGTATAAACTATACGTTAAATCTAAATAAGGTAACATCTCCGTCTTGCATAACGTATTCTTTTCCTTCAGACCTTACCAGTCCTTTTTCCTTTGCAGTAGTATATGTGCCACAATTTATTAAATCATCATATGAAACGATTTCAGCTCTTATGAAACCTCTTTCAAAATCACTATGAATTTTCCCCGCTGCTTGAGGTGCTTTTGTTCCTTTGATAATAGTCCAAGCTCTAACCTCCTGTGGACCAGCAGTAAGGTAACTAATAAGCCCAAGAATCTTGTAGCTGGCTTTAACTAATTTGTCTAAACCAGACTCTTCTAATCCCATAGCTTCAAGAAAATCAGCTTTTTCATCATCAGCCAGCTGAGCAATTTCTTCTTCTACTTTGGCACAAATAACCATTACCTCAGAGCCTTCTCCTTGAGCAAGCTCATTAAGTTCAGCTAAAAACCTGTTATCATTTAGGCTAGATAAATCATTTTCAGAAACATTTGCGGCGTATAGTACCGGCTTTGATGTAATTAACAACAACTGATCGGCAATCTGCTGTTGCTCCTGGTCAAAGCTTATTGACCTAGCAGGTTTACCGCTTTCTAAATGTAATTTAATTGCTTCAAATACCTCTAACTCAGACAGGAACTTCTTATCCCCTGATTTCATCATTTTTTTATTTCTGTCAATTCTACGTTCCAGCATTTCCAAGTCAGCAAATATGAGCTCTAAATTGATAGTTTCAACATCTCTCTTTGGTCCTATTGAGCCGTCAACATGAACAATGTTTCCATCCTCAAAACACCTGACAACATGAACAATAGCATCAACTTCTCTTATATGAGAAAGGAATTTGTTACCAAGACCTTCGCCTTTGCTAGCACCCTTAACTAAACCTGCAATATCGACAAATTCAATTACTGTTGGGGTATTTTTCTCAGGATTATACATTTTTGCAAGCATATCTAATCTCTCATCAGGAACAGCTACGATTCCAACATTTGGCTCAATAGTACAAAAAGGATAGTTTGCGCTTTCTGCGCCAGCCTTTGTGATAGCATTAAATAAAGTGCTTTTTCCTACATTTGGTAGACCTACAATACCTAGTTTCATTTATAGTATCCTCTCATGGTTATTAAACATTAAAACATCATAAAGATTATACACTTTATAATTTTTCAATGCAATAACAATGGACTCTTGTTTCCATTTAAATCTTTTTATTTTTTGAATACTTATAGTATTCGGTAATTAGTTCATCTAGATCATGACTGAGAGTCAAAATTGATTCACTGTCTAAGCTGCATTTTTCTATTTCGCTATTGAGTGTTTCTCTTAGCTTGTTAATCCTATCCTCTAGCATACAAAACCTCCTGCACGCATCTATCCATTAAAATGATTTTTAAGCTTGCATGATAAGTTACATTGATCAACCAATATAATAGCATAAATGGAACGAATTACCACATGCATATATTATAAAATTCAAAATGAATTATGTCAATATTATAGTATAAAAAATTGAAAACGAAAATGCACTTTGCAATTTCAAAAAAGAAATATTTTACAATTTTTATTAGCTAAATTTATAATTTAATATTTATCCATTAAAGAGATTAAAAAATCCAAAGCCTTGTAGATAGTCAATTATATAATTATTATATTGTAAAAATTGCGTGCTTTTTTGTATTCTTTGTAGGAACAGTGTTTTACTTCCTATTCTCATATCGGCAGTGCAAGATTTAAATTTAATATATATTTTATAAATAACTGAACTTTTTCATATAAAAGTTCCATCTATTAATACTCAAAAGGAAATGTTTGACAATTGTGTTGGTAAAATTTATAATTATACTTGTATGGAATATGAAAGATTAAAGAGGAAGGAGCTGCTTATGGATATTACCGTTGGAGAGAGGTTAAAACAATTAGTAAAAGAGAAGGGTCTAGAGCAACAGGAAGTTGCGGCTCAACTAAATATTAAATCACCAACTTTTAATGGATATGTAGGCAATAAGAGGGAACCTTCTATATCAAGGTTAAAGCAGCTTGCCAGTTATTTTAATGTATCTGTGGATTACTTAATAGGCTACAATGATATTAGAAGCCCTTATCTAAGTCATTTGTCGGATGAAGTAAAGAAGTTTATACAAAATCCCGAAAATCAAACGTATATTGAGCTGGCAAAAGATATTAAGGAAAGAACATTAGAAAAAAACAGAAAAGCTTTATAAATAATAGAGTTTATAGAGTTACTCACTTCCAGCTTATGCCTTTCTATATTTTGTCTATAATAGTAAGCTATATATTTCTAAATATATATAGCTGGAATTCTAAAAATGCAAACTTATGAAAACTGCTTCAATAATAAACATAAGAAGAACTTTTGCCTCATAAATTAAAAATTATATTTATTATTTCTATTTGATTTTTATTTAAATTTAATATATATTTAGTTAGGTTTAATGAAATGATATTTTTCAGACATATTAGTTCATCAAGCGTATACTTAATTGAAATGCATTTTCAAACTGTAATGATTAAATAAACTAAAATATATATTAAATAAAGGCAGGAGGTAATATTATGTATTGCAGAAATTGTGGAAGTATGATGAATGACCAGGCTGCTATATGTGTTACTTGTGGAGTACCAGTTGGAAAAGGTAATAATTATTGTCCTATGTGCGGAGATACAACTGATTCTATGGCTTTGGTGTGTATGAAGTGCGGAGTAAATCTTAACGCGTATGGTGAGCAGAAATCCAAGCTAGCAGCTGGTTTGTTTGGAATATTCTTGGGAATGTTTGGAGTACACAGATTCTATCTTGGACATATTGGCATTGGAGTTGCTCAGCTATTAATAACAGTTCTATCATGCTTTATTCTTTCATGGATATCACTTATATGGGGTTTGGTTGAGGGAATATTGATACTATCAGGAAGTATCAACAAGGATGCAAAGGGAGTTCCATTAAGGGATTAGATTTCATTCGATTAATTTGCGTAAGTTAATTATAAACTAAAAAAAGACCGAAAGGTCTTTTTTTAGCATGCACAATGTTAATGGTATATTTTTTAGCTTACTCAATATCTATTACTGATACAGGGCAACCATCCCTAGCATCTTCCGCTTCACTTTCATTTTCTTCAGGAATATCATCTTCTATTGCTTCGGCTTTTCCATCTTCATTCATACTAAAAACAGCAGGACAAATTGAAACACACAATTCACAGCCGATGCAGCCATCTTGATCTACAGATGCTCTCATATCTTTGTTCCCTCCAAATTACTTATTTTGTACATCAAATATAAAAAAACATTAGTAGCTTTTGAAAATTTTAGCTGCTATGTATTATTGCAATATAATTAAATAAATATACAAAAACATATCTTAAAAATTAATTTAATTGTAAATAGATTTAGACTTTTTGTATAAAATACAATATAGATATTTAGAGGAGGCAGTATATGAATAAGCATTACCTATCGATATTATATGTCGTATTGCTTTCGCTATTGGTTAGCGGTGCTATTCTGCTAAGTAAACCTACAGAAAAAAATATGTACAAGGCTGCTAGTAATAGAAATATAAGTACTGATTTTATTTACCCTGATAAAAAAAGAAAAAGTGTTTTTGATAATTACAAAATGCGGAATGAAGCTATTAAGGTTTTATTTAATTCGTCTGATATTGATTTACATGCACATCTTGTTGAGGATATGAGTGGTCAAGTTTCAATTAATCTAAACTATAAAATAGACGGAAAGAATAATGTAAAAAGAATAGAAGCATCTAGTGTGGCTGAAATTAGAAATATATTTAGATTCAGAGAACAGCAAGGTAAGGGTTACAGAATAAACAATATGATATTGAACAAAGATATGAATAAAGTTTATTTTTTAGTAGAAAGAAAAAAAGAACAAAAATTCACCCAGACGTCAATTTATTCATATGATTTGGTGAATTCTAAAATTGAAAGAATTACTTATGATTTAGGTGCATTTAGTAAGTTCTCACTCTCACCTGATGGTAAATATAACGCATTCTCTTATGTTGTTTGCCCTCAAAAAATATCCGGCAACGAAAAATCAATAGTAGTAATAATCAGATGCTCTGATAATAAAATTATTTTGAACAGCAATGAGGGCATTATTAATAATTCACAAAATAATTTTTATGTTTATGACTATAATTTTGTCAAGTGGAAGAATAATGA
>JAEZIB010000178.1 GCA_023416275.1 Bacillota bacterium
ACCAAGCAATACTACCTGTTCAACGGTCACGGAGATGTGGTACAATTAACTGGAGCTAATGGAATATTAACCAAAAGGTATGATTATGATGCTTTTGGAAATGAAAAAAATCCAGACGCAAATGATATTAATGTATTTAGGTATTGTGGAGAGTACTTTGACAAGGAAACTGGGACTATTTATTTAAGAGCGAGGTATTATGACCCAACTATTGGGAGGTTTATAACGGAGGATAGTTATTGGAACGTGAATAATATGATTTATGGGGATGACCCATTAAAATTAAATGAATATACCTTAGTTCCTGATATTGAAGCGATTAGACAAAGTAGCAATTTATACGTTTTTGCATTAAATAACCCTATTCACTGGAGTGACCCCAGTGGTTATATAATACAATTATCAGGAACAGACGAAGAGAAAACGCAGATTCTTAATACAATGAGAGGATTAACGAATCATGATTTAGCTATTGATGAAAATGGAATAGTATATATAACAGGCGGTTCAACAATAGCAGGTGGGATATATAAATCGGGAAATACTTTGATTAGTCGGTTAATCGACAGTGATAAAACCCCTAACTATACAAGTTGGCAAAGGAAATGGTAACTAAGAATGGGATGATTCTGAAACAAATGCAACCAATGGTAAAGGAAGTAATACATTTATAAATTTTGACCCCGACCAAGATGTTGGCGGTACACCAATGAAGATTGTGTTAGGACACGAAATGATACACGCAGATAGGTCTATGCGCGGAGTAGCAATTAAGTATTCTGAAACCGAAAAGAGTGGCACTCATAAAGGTGTCCCGAAAGAAGAACTTGCTACGGTTGGCTTAAAATACAATAAAAAGGGTGATATTACGGAAAATATGCTTAGAGCAGAACATAAGCTGAAAAAACGAAAAAAGTATTGATATCTGTAATAAAGATATCTAAAGGTGTTAAATTGATGGATTAAGAGCTTACAATAATTATTGCTTAAAATCATAAGTTTAACACCCCAAGCATTTTATTTGTATAGAAAGGTAAGGTGTGTGAATATGTTAAAATATCGTGTAGTATGGATAATAGTGGCATTTATTTTTATAGCAGGTATCTCCGCTTTTGCAATAAAGACATATAAAGAGAATGTCCCTCAACAAGAACTATTAGGAGGTGGACAGAAAATGTTAAATTTGTGGATTAAAATGGAACGAAACTTATATTATAAATATTTATGACAACGGAGATTTTAATTTGGTTACAGGCGTTAGAAAAACAATACAGAATAGTAGGGTTGCTATGAAACAGATAGATACCGACCAGACGTTTAAAATGAAAGAAGAAGATTTTAATGTAATTACGAAATACATATCTGATATCGATGAGCAAAAACTATCAATGTCAGATGTGGTAGCGAAAGGTCCACCGCAAATAGTAATCAATACGAAGAAAACAACATATAACGGTTATCTTTTTGCAACAGAGCATGAAGCTATAAATTCATTAGTTCGTGAATTATTAAAACTAGCTCCTATTAAGTTGGAGGATGTTATAGTATCACGTTATTAAGAACGATTAATGACACCACATCAACAAGTTGGTATTTCTGCAGCCTGTCAAATAAAGATGGAATAGGTGATGGCAGACCAGACTAAAATAGAAATCATACCTCCTAGTGGAGTAAAATAGGCTATTTATAAAAACTATAGTTGCTAGGCGGCTGATGCATATAAGGGCGAAGAGGTGGAGACATTGTACCGCTTTTAAAAGATTATAGAGCAAAATTTATTTTAATTCTTGGTAAGGATACTGGAAAAGAACTCATATTGTTACATAGAATCCGTGATATTATGAAGACGTATAATTATCATGGTATATTGATAAAAGAGCATGAGGATTTACTTGACCAGTCTTTAATAGAAAAGGTATCAACATTTTCTAAGTTTTGCAGTTTCATTATTCTTGAGGATAGTTATCCAGTAGGACAAATGGTAGAGCAGGTAATATGTGAGCTTAATAAGTCAATAACCTTAGTATTAAGACAGGAAGGTAAAGGAAGTTCGTATATGGCAGCAGGTTTTTCAATTGACAACGCTAATATTATTGAAGTTAAATACAATAATGATACACCTAATTCTTTGGAAAAGGCTTTGGATATTGGTGTTGAGTGGGTAAAATCACGCAAAGATACTAGAACAAGGATGTTCAATGAAATATATCCATGGAGGAAAAATCAATCGAATAATTCAAGTATATAAATGAGTATAGCTTCTTAGTAGGCTTACTATAAGAAAGCTGATTTTATGATAGGGAAAATAATACTATATATTTAATTGGAAAAGTTACTGGAGATTAAATTGTTGGAATATTAAGTGGAATTGGAACTTTTGCAAGTGGAACATTTACAGTAGTTACTGCGCCAACAGTTGCAGGAGCCGCTGCAGGAGCAACTGCAACTACATATTGTGCCAGTGTTACAGTATCATCAGAGGAAATGCAGCATGGAATATTCAGCATATTAAAAGTAATATCGGGGGAAGTAATTATGTCAACCCCGTAGATGACATCTTAGAAGGTGCTACCCCTGGTAGAACTACAAAGGGTAGAGCAACACAATTTGAGAAAACAGGAGGTTATAACCAAGCTCTTGATGATTTTAATAGTATGGGAGTAACTGATGTAAAAGATATACCTGGTGGGAAGGTTGGAAGGCTACCTGATGGTAGGACTGTAAATGTCAGTACTAAAAGTTCTGATGGTAGACCAACATTAGAGATTTTTGACGGAAAGAATTGTACTAAAATTCGATACGGCGATTGATAGGAGATGATTAATAATGATAGAACAGTGGTTTAAGTGGAAACCAGTAAAAAATTTATCATCAAAATATTATATAGAGTCAATAACAGATGGAATTGAGGGCTTTATAATTGTACTGTCTGATGCAAGTGATGAAAAAAAGAAAGTTAAGGTGGTATTTGAAGATTCAGTCCACGCATACAGAAGTACAGATGAAAGTTTTAGACAAAACACCATAGACGCACTTGACGAGATATATGGAACACTGTTTTATTCTGAATGGACGTTGTTTAAAATAGTTGATTCAGAGTATATGCAATGGTTATCAGGTCAATCATAGGGTATTGTTGACTTACAGCCACTAATTCATTTTTCGTTTGTGGCAGTTGATTTAATAATTGATGTTATTGCCGCATATGAACCTAAAGTTGAGCTACTAATATAAATGATAAAAGAAGCGGTTGTTCATATGATGACTGTCTATCTTTCTGTTTCGTAACAAGTCAACATAAAACTAAGACCTACCCATAAGGTTATTGAGATGTTAAACTGAGCCCAAGGTGTTGATTTATAATTAAAACTGACTTCAAATTACATATAAAATTGACCCACTTGAAAATACAAGTGTATCCTATTCATATTAAAGTATGTGGAGGGATGGATGGCGTGTTATAACCCTGGTGGTGCAGGCGAGAATATTAGAGGAACAAAGGATTACATTGCACCAAACAAAAAGGTACAGTAGAAAAGAATGGTGGTCGAAAAAAGTAAAATAAACATGGGAGGGTGGACGTATATGAAAAGGTATATCATTATAGCTGTTTTGGCGATTGTTGTAGTCACAGCGCTAATAGTAGTTATTAAAACTAAACAAGGATTTGATTCTATGAAGAGGGTTGAAGAAAGAGGTATTGGAAAGAATATCTGTATGGTTATTGACCAAGGACAAGTTGCTGACTACAATTATCTATCAAGTGGTACTGCTGCACTTTGGAAGAAGCCCGAAAGAGAGAAGATGGTTCAGTATATGAAGGACAATAGTTACAAGTTGGTTGTTGGAAAATATGTGATAAATCAGACTACAACCTATGAAGATGCTCTTAAGATATTCAATTATGAGAAAATAGAATAGAGTAGAGAAATAAGTTAGTGCGGTTAGCCTTGATGGAGTATCACTCTGCTGGGGCTTTTTCTTTGCCATTTTTGTTGAAATGTAAACATACAATACTTACAAAGTATAACTATAATTTGGCTAATAAGCTGCTGACACTTTCAAATGAAAATGGAACTACTGTATTTGCTGGCTACACCTACACCTATTACCTGAACGGAAATCAGGCAACAAAGACTGACAATAACGGTGATAAAATGTAAGAAAATAGCGGTTAAATTTTGTATGTATATGGTGAAAACGCAGCAGGCACTAAGCAATACTACCTGTTCAACGGTCACGGCGATGTGGTACAATTAACTGGTTTAAATGGAATTGTAACTAAAAGATATGACTATGATGCCTTTGGAAATGAAAAAGCTCCAGACGTAAATGATACCAATGTATTTAGGTATTGCGGAGAGTACTTTGATAAGGAAACAGGGACTATATATCTGAGGGCTAGATATTATGACCCAACTATTGGAAGGTTTGTTACGGAGGATAGTTATTGGGGAAAGGATAGCGACCCGCTTAGTTTGAATTTGTATACCTTTGCGCATAATAATCCAATATTATATATAGACCCGAGTGGTTTTAAAATTGAATTATCAAGCAATGCAACAGATGAACAAAAGCAAGAATATAATAGAGCGATAGCATATTTAAAAACTTCTGAAGACGGGAAAGCCCTTATTGAAAAACTTGTAAATTCAGAAGAAGTATTTACAATCTCATTTGACACAGAGGCTACTGCAGGCAGTAAATATATTCCCGTTGTAAAAACAATATCATGGGCTTATTTAGGTGGGCTTGTTATGAGTGACGGAACTTCTGTTATGAGTCCAGCAATGTCTTTGGCTCATGAAATGGGTCATGGAGCGCAAGATTTAGATGGCGAACTTGATGGGAAAACACGAAGTCAAGGAGAAGCGGCTAATTTAAAGAAGTATGAAACTTCTATTGCGAAACAACTTGGCGAACCTACGCGCTCATCGTATAATAGTGTGAAAGTAAAGAGAAGAATGAATAACTCTATTCACTTCATAACTACATATTCTTACGGGTTGGGGTTTTATATAAATCCTAATAACTGGGGAAAATCTAATAAATATACTGTACAGCATAATCGATATCCAATTATAGGAACATCGATAAGGTCTGCTGAGTAATATCCTTGTAAAGAACAAAAAAGAATAGGAGGAATAAAAATGGCTACAAAAAAACAAATCACTTTTGGATTTATTATTCTGCTGTTGCTTGCAGTAACTTTTATATGTGGTTGTACGGAGGTAAATATGTTCTCAAAAAAACCATTGCTTGATTTTTCTGAACTAATTGAAAATGAGAATATTAACAATATTAGTTTAACAATTTACTATATAAGCCCGTATATTCTTACGGATATTCCACTAAGTGTTGATGATTTAATTAACTCTAATAGCGTTAAAAAAATTGTCATTAACGGTAATGACTTGGAAGAACATATTGATTTATTCAAGCATATAAGCAATGATGTCTTGTTACCGGTTAAGAAAAAATCATATTTAGATGCTCGATTGTATTATGTACTTGAAAGCAAGGAAAATGGCAAATTATTTGATGTTACTATGTGGGGCGGTGACAATAACAGCATATTTGTCAATGGGTTTGAAGTTAAAGAGAACTATATTTTTTACGATCTCGTAAAGCCATTTCTGCCTGAAGATGCAGCTAAAGAATTGGATAATTATGTGGCAGGGATTTGGCCAGAGTAAATATAGTGAGGAATGCTGCTGCCGAAGCTACAGAGAGACTTTGATGGATTACTGTTTTCAAAGGCGTTCACTTTGTTAATAGGCTAATTTAACCTATATCTCCTGGTGGAGTAGAATAGGCTATTTATAAAAACTATAGTTGCTAGGCGGCTGATGCATATAAGAACAAGGACGTAGATACATTATAGGGGACATATATCAATGAAAAAATATGTGAAGAAAAATAGGTGGAATATTCCTGTAAGACTTCGAGCTGGTAAAGTGACTTATGGCACACCACAGTTAACTAATGCAGATTGAGTTAACTAATACAAGGAGGGACGTTATGAAGATGAAAATCGTTTTATGTTTACTATTGGTTCTTGTTACTATTTTAGCAATTGGCTTTTTAGTATTAAATATGAGAACTGTAAATATTGAGCTTAATCAAAGCAACATTGAACGTATTAATATTATTGGATTTGGAAGCATTACACTTGATACTAAAGATAAAACAAATATAAGTAATTCCATTGAATATTTTAACTCGATTTCTTATTTAAGAAAGTTTAAACGTCAAAATCATAATAATACATCAGATGCTAGCTTGACTTTATATGATAAAGATGGAAAAGAAATTGATAAGATTGAATTTTACGGTGATTTGGTAGAGTACAATGGTGAGCAGTATAAAGTATTTCCATTTATGAATTATGATAAGCTTGAAAAGTTTTGTAATAGCATATGTGAAAAATGAAAGTTACTATTTGTGAGGAATAAAAACTATATAAAAGGCTCTAATAGTGGTTATATGTAACCATCAAAAGGAATTGATACCTACATATAAGTTTTACCGCACGTTAAACTAACCGAATGAGTCAGAAATATATAGCCTAGTTAAGCGAACCAATGCGAAATGGGTTAATTTACACAGCAACGCACGTCAGACTGTCTAACAATTAGAATACATAGTATAATAATCGTATGTATTTTAATGTTGGAGGGCACCAATAATGGCATTTTTAAATGGAATAGATAGAACCCAATTTACATATGTTACAACTTGT
>JAEZIB010000056.1 GCA_023416275.1 Bacillota bacterium
CGGAAGTATCCTTGCTGGAATTCTTACAACAAAGCAATTATGATATTTCGAAAATTGCTGTTGAGCTCAATGGTGATATTGTTCCAAAAGCAAATTATATAAGTGTTGCACTTCACGAGGATGATACTTTGGAAGTTGTTAGCTTTGTGGGAGGAGGCTAAATCAAACGAAACAAAAGTTATTTTAGCAGTAGATATCAATTCAAGGCAAATCAAAATTAGTCATGGGTTGTATGAGATATGCGGTCGTGGATTAAAGGCAGTACAAAACGAAAGTACATAAGGCAAGAGGTAAAATTCACTGTGAACTCCAAAACGTATGCCAGCTAGGTATGTAGGTAATGAATTAAAGTTATAAACTCAATCATCGCAGTTAAATATATTACTTAAAACCGTGTAATAGCAGGTGCGAGTTTTGAGTTAAAAATACAGGAGGTGTATAAGTTCACGTGAAAACAATACAATATATCAAAAAGATTGAGTGGAGCGTGGATTTGAATGAAAATTAAACTTAATGGAAAGTTATTAGAAACTAATTGTCTGAAGGTATATGAACTGTGTAATAAGGTGTGCAAGAATTTTAGCTTAGAAAGTGACTTGATTATTGTTAATGGACATCAGATAAATGAAGATTTTGAGTTAACTGAGCAGGATGAAATTTATATTATAAAAAAGGGTGTAATGCCAGAAGAAAACCAACTAGAGAGCATGATGGCAGCTAGACATACGCCAAAAGTGCATTCTGTGGTAAAAGCAGCCAAGGTAGCTATTGCTGGCCTTGGAGGATTAGGCTCTAATGTGGCAATAATGCTTGCTCGCACAGGTATTGGAAATTTGCTGCTAGTGGATTTTGATATTGTTGAGCCAAGTAATTTGAATAGGCAAAGCTATTATATAACCCATTTAGGTCTGCCGAAAACAATTGCGCTTCAGCAACAGATAAAAGAAATTAATCCATTTATAAATGTAATTACTGAAACTGTCAGGGTTGAGGAAGGCAATGTAGAGAAGTTGTTTACTGGGTATGATGTAATTTGTGAGGCTTTGGACAATGCAAAGTCAAAAGCTATGTTAGTAAATACTGCTTTGGAACGAATACAGAAGGTTAAAGTAGTAGCAGCATCAGGAATGGCAGGCTATGAAAGCTCGAATCTGATAAGAACTGAAAGGAGAATGAAAAATCTGTACATATGCGGAGATTTTGAAAATGAAGCCCAAATAGGAAATGGGTTAATGGCACCGAGAGTACTCCTTTGTGCAGCTCATCAGGCAAATATGATTCTTAGGCTGCTACTGGGCATTGAAGAGGTTTAAACAATTGCTAGTTCCTAGCAACCTGACTAATTCAAGCAACTATTTCGGCAACAAACCATTGATAAGTTTGAACATCTATAGTCTTTTTGTGTGGGAAAGTTGAGTTAATAAGACTAGATTAAATGGCAAATATATATAATTTAAAATTTTTAGGAGGGTTAAAATGACAGATAAATTAGTTATTGGTGGACATGAGTTTAATTCCAGATTTATATTGGGTTCTGGAAAGTTTTCACTTGATTTGACCAAAGCCGTCATAGAAAATGCACAGGTAGAAATGATAACTGTAGCGCTAAGACGAGCAAATATTGGGGGAGAAGAAAACATACTGGATTATATTCCGAAGGATATAGTTTTATTACCAAATACCTCCGGTGCAAGAACTGCTGATGAAGCTGTACGAATTGCCAGACTTGCCAGGGAAATTGGATGTGGTAATTTCATTAAAATAGAGGTTATAAATGATTCAAAGTATTTGATGCCTGACAATTATGAAACAATTCGAGCAACAGAAATACTTGCAAAGGAAAACTTTATTGTAATGCCTTATATGTACCCTGATTTAAATGTGGCAAGGGCACTAGTAAATGCTGGGGCTGCTGCAGTTATGCCTCTTGGAGCACCTATTGGCAGCAACAAGGGATTGTTGACCCGTGATTTTATCAAAATGCTAGTAGATGAAATTAGTCTTCCAATAATAGTAGATGCAGGTATTGGAAAGCCATCACAGGCATGCGAAGCAATGGAAATGGGAGTAGCTGCAGTTATGGCCAATACTGCTATTGCAACTGCAAGGGATGTCTCAATTATGGCAAAAGCCTTTAAACATGCGGTTGAAGCAGGTAGAGCAGCCTATCTGGCAGGTCTTGGGCGTGTGCTTGAATATACAGCAGAAGCCTCCAGCCCATTGACAGGATTTTTGCAGGATTTAACTTAAAAAGAGCAGTATTACTGATTGAACAAAAGCAATGTATATTAAATAAGGTAACTTCTTAGTTGATAATTTTCTCGAATCGATAGTCTCTTATATGGGAAAGTTGATTAATATACTCAAACTTTGCAGTTGAGTATTCTGCTTAAAAACTTTTAATACAAGGCATTTAAGCAATTGTTATATTTATTTGCGTACTACCTGCAAAGTTAGTGTTAAATTTCAATGAGTTCAAATAAAAACTGAATTATGGAAGGGAGGACATAATTCATATATACGTAGGCAAATATACGTCCAAAGATTATTGTATGTAGTAGTTTGCACATAAAAGTGATAAAGAGGGGAGTGGTTTTATGACAAAAGAGAAAAGCAGCATCATGCATTATTTGGAAGGCATGGACGCAATTGATTCTGATATTATGAATAAGGTACTAAATTTGACCAAAAAGTATGATTATGAGCAATATACAATAAGGGATGTGGAAAAGGCATTATCAAAGGAGGTGCTGTCTGTGGAGGATTATGCTGCAATTTTGTCTCCAGCAGCAAAAGATTATTTAGAACAATTAGCTCAAAGGGCTAGTCTGGAAACAAGAAAACATTTTGGAAATTCTGTTTCTATATTTACACCGCTATATATATCAAATTATTGTGAAAATAATTGTGTGTACTGCGGTTTTAACTGTAAAAATAAAATTCATCGAGGTAAATTAACAATTGAAGAAATTGATAGGGAGCTTAGAACTATTGCAAAAACAGGTTTGAAGGATATATTAATCTTAACAGGAGAAGCAAGTAAAAAGTGTGACGTTACATATATTGGTGAGGCTATTAAGCTGGCTAGAAAATATTTCTCAACTATTAGTGTTGAAATTTTTCCGCTCAATATTCAGGAGTACAGTTACATTAAGCATTGTGGTGCCGATTTTGTTTGTGTTTATCAGGAAACCTATAACCCTGAGACTTACGATAGTGTTCATTTAAGTGGTCCGAAAAGGATATTCCCATATAGATTTAATTCCCAAGAACGTGCTCTAATGGCAGAAATAAGAGGAGTGGCTTTTGGAGCGCTGCTTGGACTGGATGACTTTAGGAGGGATGCATTTGCAACAGGTGTTCATGCTTATTTATTACAGCAAAAATATCCTCATGCAGAGATTTCCTTTTCTGTTCCAAGATTACGTCCCTATATTAATAATTCTGGTAATAACCCCAAGGACGTATATGAGCCACAGCTGTTGCAGGTTATGTTGGCTTACCGCCTATTTATGCCATTTGCCAGCATTACCATTTCAACACGGGAGAGAGCAAAATTTCGGGACAATGTAATAGGACTGGTTGCCAATAGAGTTTCGGCAGGTGTGAAGGTAACAGTAGGTGGACATGAAGATGAAGCAAAAGGTGATGAGCAATTCGAAATATCTGATTCCAGAGATGTAGAGGAAGTACATCAAATGATTATTTCAAGGGGGTTGCAGCCTGTTTATACTGATTATATATAGGCTAAAATATTTTACAAACAATTGCAAAATTAGAGTTTTTTGAGTTTTCATAGTTTTGACGAGGTTTCATTACATCAGCCAAGGCTTTGTATTTTACTATGATTTTATGTCTAAAGAGGGTGTGGAGGGAAGTTATAATTGATTATATGTGTAACTGATAGACTGCGTTGTCAAGGAGATTTTCTTGAGCGCATTGAACAAATTGCAAAAGCTCTGCCTTTTAGCATAATTTTGAGAGAAAAGGATTTACAACTCAAAGAGTATGAAAAGCAGGCAGTAGAGGCATCAAAAATATGCGATAAATACAATATACCCCTTGTAATTAATTCGCATATCAGTGTTGCAAGAAAAATAAAGGCTTCAAATATTCATCTTCCTATGGAAATTTTCCTGAAGCACAGGGACGAATTGAACGTTTTCGAAAAAATAGGAGTGTCTGTACATTCCGTTGAAGAAGCAAAAATGGCAGAAGATATGGGTGCCCACTATATAATTGCAGGTCATATTTTTCCAACAAACTGCAAAAAGGGTGTTCCTCCGCGAGGCCTTGATTTTTTGAAGATAATATGCTCAGAAGTATCCATTCCTGTTTTTGCCATCGGCGGAATAACTTATAGTAACATTAATGCTGTGTTAAAGTGCAGAGTAACTGGTATTTGCTTGATGTCTCAGTTGATGAAATGTGAGAAGCCAGCAGAAGTTATAAACCGTTATCATACGTTTTTTTAATAATGAACCCAACTTTCCATTGATAAGTATAAACACTTACAATTTTCAACTGGAAAAGTTGGGTTTTAAAAGCTAATACAAAAAAATAATAAAATACCATATTAAATTGAATTTTCCATTATTTTATGATAAAGTTTACGTTGATAAATTTTTTATTAAATGTAATATATTACAATATTGCATGATAATAAATTATTTAAAACTTTTAAGGAGATGCCGAGTCCATGCTATTTCTATGTTGCTTTATGTTAGAGAGGGATATGGACAAAAAATGAGGGGTATGAGTAATAAAATAAACTATAGTGTTTTAATGTCTGTTTATATAAAGGATAATGCTAGGTGGCTGGCTTTGAGCATTGAAAGCATGTTAAAACAAACCCTTAAGCCAGACGAAATAGTTATTATTAAAGATGGACCATTAACAGAGGAACTAAATCAAGTTTTACGTAATTTTTATAACAAATTTCCGAGCATTTTTAAAATAGTTGAATTACCACAAAATGTAAAATTGGGACTTGCTCTCCAAAGAGGTATTCTTGAATGTAAAAATGAGCTGATTGCCAGGATGGATTCTGATGACATTTCTGTACCGGTCAGGTGTGAAAAACAAATTGAATATATGTGTGCTCACCCAGATATTGGTATGGTAGGATGCATAATTGATGAATTTATTAACGAAACATCTAATGTCATTGCACATAGAATTCTTCCCGAAAAACATAGCGAAATTGTTAAATTTTCTAGAAGAAGAGTTCCAATCACACATCCTACAGTAATATTCCGAAAAAGCGATGTTATAAGATGTGGCAACTATAAAGAACGACATCTTGTAGAGGATTACGACATTTTTGTAAGATTACTTAAAAATGGAGTAAAAGCTTATAATATACAAAGCCCATTGGTTTATGTAAGAGTTAGCGATAATTTTTATAAGCGTAGAGGCGGCATAAGATACCTGACGTCACTTTTGAGTTTTAATTTGGAACTTTATCGAATGGGATGGACATCAAAAGTTGATTTTATGGTTAGGTCAACAGCTAACATTGTTGTATGTTTTATGCCTAACAGGGTACGTGATATTATTTATAGAAAATTATTGAGAAGGCAGGTCGCTTAATTTTGAAAGTTTTATTAGTAACATTACATAGAGTACCTAATTATGGCTCTGCTTTACAGACATTTGCTACCCAGTTGGCAATAGAAAAGCTTGGACATAGCGTGGAAGTATTGGATTATTATCCTGAAAGGATGCATTTCATTGGAATGCTAAAAAGGCTAAAAAATAAGAAATCCATTCTCAAAAATAATACTATTTTGTGTTTTGCAGCACGTTGTATTATGGTCCCTTCATATATAAAAAGATTTCATGTTTTCTCATGTTTTCTAAAGAAATATATAAAGCTTTCAGATAAAACTTATTATAGTGAAGAAAGTATTCGAAATGCTCCTATAAACGCAGATGCATTCTGTACAGGAAGTGACCAGGTTTGGAATGTGGAGTGGAACGAAGGAATAGATTACCCATATTTTTGTGACTTTGGCAATGCTGAAACCTTGAGGATTGCTTATGCTGCTAGTTTTGGCAGAACACAATTGAAAGCTTGGGAGCTTGACGAAACCAAAAGACTTCTACAAAAGTATAAATATATTTCTGTAAGAGAAGCCTCAGGAGTAGACATACTTAATAAATTAAATTTAACTGGCAGACTTGTTTTAGACCCTACCTTGCTCCTTGATAAAAGTGAATGGAGCGAAATTGCTTCTAACAGGTATAACAACAAAAAATATATACTTTTATATAACTTAAACCGGGAGTCTGAGCTTTATACAATTGCAAAGTATTATGCTGATATGAATAAGCTGCCTCTTTATACTATTTCTTATAATTTACATGAAATTATAAAGCCTGGAAAACTTGTATTTTGTCCCAAAATTGAAGACTGGTTATCATTAATTAAAAATGCACAATGTGTGTTTTCAGATTCCTTACATGCAACAGCCTTTTCAATTAATTTCAACACTGATTTTTATGCATATTATCCTGAAAAATTCAGCACTAGATTAGAAAGCTTAATCAAGTTGACGGGCCTTGATAATCGAGTTGTACGTAAAAATATGGTTATACATAATGAGCAGCTTGACTTTACTATAGCTAATAGAATTATTGAAAGGGAAAGAGAGCTATCACTGGAGTTTTTGAAGGAAGTATTAGAGCAATAGTAGCAGAAAGGACTTTTATGATTGCTTTTATGAAAATAGATAAGAAAGAAGATTGTTATGGCTGCAGAGCTTGTGAACAAATTTGTCCAAACGATTGTATTTCTATGATAGAAGATGCGGAAGGCTTTATTTATCCATTTGTAGATGAAAATAAATGTAATGAATGTGGGTTGTGCGTAAAGCATTGTCCTAAAACGAATAATACTATATTTGACGGTAGTCAATTAAAAGAGCCAGAGGTATTTGCTGCTAAACTTAAAAATGAGCAGGTGCTTTTAAGAAGCTCATCAGGAGGAATGTTTTCTGCAATAGCAGAGCTTGTTATTGAAAAAGGTGGAGTTGTTTTTGGTTGTGCTTTGGATAAGAATTTGATTGCCAAGCATATTTGTGTTGAAAATAAAGCTGATTTGGAAGGCTTGCGTGGTTCAAAATATGTACAGAGTGATTTGAATAGCTCTTATTTAAAGGCTAGAGACTATTTAATAGAAGGAAGAAGGGTTTTTTTTACAGGTACACCCTGCCAGATTAGTGGGCTAAAAGCTTTTTTGGGCAAGGGCAGTAATAATTTATTAACTGCGGATTTGGTTTGCCATGGTACACCAAGTCAAAAGCTATTTTCTAAATATCTTGACTGGCTGCAAAATAAACTTGGTGAACAGATATTAACTTATGAATTCAGAAATAAAGACAGAATTGGATGGGGATTAGGATATAAGGCTGCTACTAGAACAAAATCAAAATATTCGCATGGTGACTTTGACCCATATTATAGTGCATTTTTGAAAGCTGAGACATATCGGTATACTTGTTATTCATGTAAATATGCTACAACAGTTCGTGAAGGCGATTTTACACTTGCAGACTATTGGGGAATTGATCTTTGCCATTCCAAATTTTACACAAACAAGGGAGTATCACTGTTGCTAATTAATTCATTGAAGGGACAAGACTTTTTTGAAGAATTAAAAGAAAAAATAGACTATATTCCTTCAAAATTAGAGTATGCAAAAATTAATAATGGAAATTTAGAACGTCCATCTAAAAAGCCGTACATTAGGGATTTTATTTATACAGAGATTAATAAAATGGGTTTTGACAATTATCTAAAAAGAAATTTTAAATTGAGCAGCAAGTTTAAAGTGGGTGTTAAACTTTTTGTTCCAGAACCAATTAAAATAGCTTTGAAGAGACTATTATATAAAATAATGGAAGGTAAATATAGAAAAATATGAAAGTGCTTTATGTTGTTCCCAACTTAAGAATATCACAGGGTGTTGCAAGCTATGCAATGAACTATTATAGGAATATTGATAAGGAGAAAATACATATTGACTTTTTTTTACTTAAATCAATAGAAACGCCATATTATGATGAAATCAAGAATAACGGCGGAAAAGTATACTTGCTTCCAGATTGCAAAAATAATCTTATAAAAGCACTAAAATATATAAATTACATACTTAAAGAAGAAAACTACGATATTATTCATTGCAATGTGGTGAATTCCGGTATCCCCTTTTTGTATTATGCAAAAAAGAATAAAGTTCCGGTAAGAATTCTCCATAGTCATGGGACAAAATCTGCTGAAAAGAAATGGAAGGAAATAAGAAACAATATACTTTCACCAATTTCAAAGCATTATGCAAACACTTATTTTGCCTGCTCAAAAATGGCTGGAGACTATTTGTTCAGGGGCAAAAGTTATACGGTAATTAATAATGCAATTGAAATAGAGAGATTTATCTATAATCAGGATATAAGGGATAGGTTGAGAAAGGAATTAAAGGTTGAAGATAAATTTGTTATGGGAACTGTGGGAAGACTATGTGAACAAAAAAATCCTAAATTTGCAATGAAGGTATTTGCTCAGTTGCTTAAAAAATACCCCAATGCTGTTTACTGGTGGATAGGTACTGGTCCTTTGGATAACAAAATAAAAGAATATGTACATAGACTTGGAATTGAAAAATCAGTTTTCTTTTTGGGCAATAGAACAGATGTTAACCAACTATATCAAGCTATGGATGTGCTGTTATTACCATCACTATATGAAGGCCTTCCAGTAGCGGGAATAGAAGCTCAAATATCAGGATTGCCAATGATTGTAGCCGATACGGTCACCTATGAAATGAAGGTAGCCAACAATGTAAGGTATGTTGGATTGGATAAAGGCTTAGAACAATGGGTGAATGAAATAATAAACATCAGCAAGCAGACTAATCGAAATTTGGACAGGCAGAAATTCATTGAAGCAGGTTTTGAAATTAAAGCTTCTACACAGAAGTTGTCGGATAAGTACTTTGATTTAATGAGTTTGAACACCTGTAATTTTAGCTGGAGAAGTTAAAATAATGACAATTTATATAATATTAATGTTAACAGTTTTGTTATTTGGTACTGCTTATAATGTAAATTATACACAAAAGAGAAAGCGAAATTTTCTGATATTAATTTTTACTATAATAACTGCATTAGCTATGCTACGTAAATATACTGTGGGAATAGATACAAAACATTATTGCAATGGGTATAAGGTAATCAGTAATTTAGGCTGGGAAAGCTTTCAGAATATAAACTATGAATGGGGTTTTACTGCACTATGTAAGCTTTTAAATAATATATCACCTGAGCCTCAATTACTAATTGTTGTAAGTAGCTTATTAATTTTTCCTCCAGTTGGGATGTTTATTTATAAAAATTCGGATGATGTTGTATTAAGTACATATTTATTTATAGCATTAAATATTTTCTCTATGAATATGAACGTAATGCGTCAATCCATTGCGGTAGGGATAATATTATTAGGATTGGAATGTTTGAAAAAAAACAAGTATGTGTTATTTATAGCGTTTGTGCTTTTGGCAAGCCTTTTTCATCAATCTGCATTATTATGCCTGATAATGTTATTGTTTTATAGAATGTATTATAAAAAACGAACTTTGATATATACATTAATTGCATGTGTTGTAGGCTTTGTAGGGTTTAAATATATTTTTAATGTTGCTGTGAACATTTTTGAGGATTATGCTGGTTATATTGACTCTGAGTTTTCAGTTTCGAACTATTTTGGAACAGCGATTAATCTTTCTATATGTGCTATTATTCTAATCTTTGGGCTAATTTACTATAGAACGGATGGTATATATTTTTTAAAAAAAGAGTTAAATAATCAGATTAGCTATGATTTTCAAGCTTATTCACTTTCGGCTTGTTTATTATGTTTAGTAGTCGGACTACAAATGACCATTTTATTAAGAGCAAAGCTGTATTTTACTATCTTTTATATTTCATGGTTGCCCAATGCCATATATACAATTGATTATAAAGATATGAGAGTGTTATACAAGCTTTTGTTTATTTTTATTACAATGTTGTATTTTATTATAATCGCAGTTTATAGACCTGAGTGGTATGGGGTAGTTCCTTATGAGTTCTTTTGGAATTAATGCTAGGTTAATTTGTTTTGTGAGGAGTAAGTTATGATTTCAGAATTAAAAAGGAAAATAAGAAAGCGCAAGATGCTATGCAAAATTGCAAAATTTATATATCGATTATTTTTTAAACTTAAAAATTATCCTGGGGAATTAAAAAAATCTCGTTTAGCAATTGAGAGAGTTAGAGCAATTCAAAAGGATACTTCAAAGAAAAGAATATGGTATATGTGTGTTCCCGACCATTCAAATCTTGGAGATCAAGCACAAGCCTTTTGTATAAGAAAATGGTTTAATACTTACTATGCTGATTTTGAGGTCGTTGAGCTAATGTCAACAGCTATAAATTCAAATAGATTTAATTTGTTAAATGAAATAGCAAAAAAAGTAAAGCCAGTTGATAAAATTTTCTTTCAAAGCGGATATACTTCAACAGATACTAACCGCGATGAAATAACTCACAGAATAATAGTGAATAAATTTAAGAATAACCACATTATATTCTTTCCTCAGACTGTACGATACACAAGTGAAAAGGAGAAGAGAATTACTTCAGATATTTATAATAATCACAAGAACATAACTTTTCTGGCTAGAGATAAAGTCTCTTATGAAACGGCAAAAAATATGATGACAAATGCTGAAGTGTTGCTATATCCCGATATAGTTACATCATTAATTGGCAAATATTCATTTAATAATAAAAGAAGTGGTATCCTCTTTTGCATGAGAAGTGACAGCGAGCAATATTACGAAAAAGCTCAGATTGAGGCTTTGAGAAAACGATTGTGTACCATAGCTCCTATAGATTTAACAGATACAACAATAAATATGAGCTATAAAGCATTGTCAACTGAACTAAAAACAGTTCTGGAAGATACCTTTGATAAGTTTTCTAGATATAAATTAGTTATTACAGATAGATATCATGGAACACTATTTGCATTAATAGCGCAAACACCAGTAATTGTAGTAAACTCAACTGACCATAAGCTTTCATCAGGTGTGGACTGGTTCAAAGATGTTTGTGATGATTATGTTTATTTTGCAGGAACATTGGAGGAAGCATACGAAATGTCGTGTAACATTATGGAAAAGAAATGCCATTACTATATTGAAGATTATTTTGACAAAAACTATTATCAGAAGCTTTATTCAATTCTTGAAAAGGGGGCTGATTAATGTGGTAATATGTGAGGAATCAAAATGTACTGGGTGTATGGCCTGCTATTCAGCTTGCAATTCTGAAGCAATCAGCATAACTACTGATAGCAAGGGGTTTTATATTCCAGAGGTCAATAGTGAGCTTTGCATTAATTGCAATAAATGCAAAAGGGTTTGTCCCTCCCTTAATGAGCATGATGTGTTTAATTTTGAACAGCAAGCTTTTGCATGTTGGCATAAAGACGAAAAAATCAGAATGATGAGCACCTCTGGAGGCGTATTTACTGGACTTGCAAGGTATGTTTTATCTAAGCAGGGTGTTGTATTTGGAGTAAGATTTGATGATGATTTCAGAGCTGTTCATGCTGAAGCTGTCAATTTAGAGCAGCTTAAATATTTTAGAGGGTCAAAGTATATTCAAAGTTATGTTGGTAATGTATACAAAACAGTTAAACAAAGACTTGAAAGCAATAGAATCGTGTTATTTACAGGAACCCCTTGCCAGAATGCCGGCTTGAGAATTTACTTAGGTAAGGCATATGATAATTTGATAACGGTTGATTTTATATGTCATAGTGTTCCGTCACCGTTAGTATTTAAAGATTATCTTGAATACATAAGAAAAACCATTGATAGCAATATAACTGGTATTAATTTTAGGTATAAAAAGCCAAGCTGGACTGTCTATAGTATGAGAATAGATTTTATTAGCCGTAAGTCTTATATTGCTAATTATTTTACAGATCCATATTTAATTGGCTTTTCAAAGGATTATTTTTCAAAAGATTGCTGCCATCAATGTAAATATACAAAGCCTAATCGTCAAAGTGATATAACTATAGCTGACTTTTGGGGATATGTTTCTGACGACAGGGAGTATAGAAATAATGAAAAAGGGATTTCACTGGTTTTAATTAATTCTGAAAAGGGAAGCAATATTTTTTCTGCTATTAGTGCTGATTATATTGTGAGACAAAAAAGTATTCATGAGGCAATGAAAAACAAGTGTTTATACACTCCGTTTAAAAAGAATCCCTTATCTGATGATTTTTGGAAGGAATATTTGGAGCATAGAGATTTTGAATTAGTTAAACACAAATATTTTTATAGAAGAAGAGGTAGCTTAAAGCACAGATTAAGCAGGCTTATTGATGATTATAGTTTCTTAATGCCTAAGAGATGCCGTAGGTTTTATGAAGTTTTAAAAGATAAATTATAAAGCTAAAAGTTAAGAAGGAGTAAAGGTGAATAACAAGTTTAAACAGCTTTTATCGAATACATTTGTTTTTGCAATAGGAAATATATTAACAAAACTCATATTGTTTTTTTTAATGCCGCTTTACACAAGTGCCATGACGACACACCAATTTGGTATAGCAGAGTTAGTGAGTAATTCTGTTGAGTTTGCATTGCCAATTGTATCCTTATCTATTTATGATGGGGTTTTCAGGTTTGCAATAGATAAGGATGCAGACCACAAAAAATTATTAACAAATGGTTTAAATATACTCTTAAAAAGCTTTTTTATAGCTGGTGTGCTGATATTTGTCGTTAATTGGTTTATTAAATATGAATATACATGGCATTTTGGATTGATGCTTTTTACAGCAGCTTTAAGGCAATTATTTGCTCAGTTTGCAAGAGGGATTGGGCATGTTAAAAGGTTTACAGTTAGTGGTGTTCTTAATGGGTTGTTTTTAGGAATATTTAATGTGATTTTTCTTGTGGGATTAAATTTGAATATAGATGGTTATTTGATTTCAATCATTCTTTCAAATATAATTTCAATTGTTTTTATAATGCTTGCATCAAAAATTTATACATATATCTCATTTAATAGTATAGACATAGAATTACTAAAATCCATGCTAATATTCAGTTTGCCGCAAATACCCAATATGCTGTCCTGGTGGATAACAAATTTGTCAAGCAGGTATGTTATTGCTGGCTTCTTCGGTGCTGGTATGGCAGGTTTATTTACTGCCGCCAGTAAGCTGCCTTCTATGGTAAATTTGCTGACTTCTATTTTTCAAAAAGCATGGCAGTATTCTTCATCAAAGGAAATAGGAGAGAAGGGCAGCAATGAGTTCTTTTCTGGTGTATTTAAAGCATATTCTGCATTTGTTCTCATTTCTAGCTCAGGGCTAATACTACTTGTACCACTAATATCCAAATTTATTTTGCAGGGTGATTTTTATCAGGCGTGGATATATGTTCCGCTTTTAATGGTATCAGCGGCTCTAAATTCCTATTCTGTTTATTTTGGTACTTTCTATACAGCTGCAAAGAAAAATAAAATGATTATGGTTTCTACTATGATAGGTGCAGCAGTAAGCTTGATTATATGCCTTGTAACCATACCCGTTATTGGCATATACGGTGCATTAATTGCCAGCGTTGTAAGCTATTTTATTATTGTAGTAATGAGGATAATTGATACAAAGAAATACGTAACAGTAGATTTAAATCTAAAAATAAATAACATATCTTTTGCTTTACTATTATTACAAGCTGTTTTGATGACTCTTGATTTACCATTTTCACTGATGTTTTCATGTGTTTGTTTTATATCTATTTTTGGTGGGAATTTAGCTAGTTATTATAAAGCCTAGATTCTCATGGAAATTGCTGGCAACTTCCGAATTTGCCAATTGTACAACAATATATGAAACAATATTATCCAACTCCTGATGTGCAAGTTCTGAAACAATCAATCTATACATTGTATTTTTCTCTTATGCTTTTTAATGAAGCATCCACATCAAGTACTTTTGCTTCCGTTAGTTGTTCCTCGGCTTTATTAAGCTTGCTATATACATCCAGCATGAACGTTTTTTCTTCGTACATTTCCATTCTCATGATTACCATATCACCAAACCGTTTTTTTTTATAAAAATGGGCTCGTCAGATGCATGACATCTTTTAGAAATCTCACTTGTATTTTTTAAATCTCGAATTGGAATAATCTGAGACATAATATTCAACTCCTTTTTATGGCTTTAATGTACCATAATTATACCCCATTATCAATTGGTGAAATGTCTAGCTCCTTATTTTGTAAAATATTAGAAAAGTATATCCCAATAACATGAAAATTTTTAAACTATTATAAAATTATGAAAAAATATGATAAAGTTATAAAAAATAATATATTAAAAAATTTATTAAGGAGGGTTGACATAGAGGTATACCGTGAAAATATCTCTTGTCAGAAAAAACTATGGGAGCGAATAGAAGATTTAGATTTACAAAAAGGTTTTTAAGCTTTGCTTTGGTAATTATGCTTATTTTTACGATGATTCCAATTGACAAAGTGTATGCAGCAGATGCAGGTATAGGTACAGATGGAAAAGCAGTTGATTTAATCTTATGGAAGTATACGCTTAAAGGAGATACTTATTGTCTAGACAAATATGTAGGCAGTATTGTAGATGGTAAAATTGTTGGATGTGTACCAGCTACTATAAATGGAAAAGCTGTTATGGAAATGAATAGTACATTTAGAGACATTAAAAGTTTGGCACAAGCACCACAGATACCAAGTAGTGTGAAATATATGTACAGTACTTTTTATGATTGTACAGGGCTAAACCAAGCACCAGAGATACCAAGTGGTGTAACAAATATGAAAGGAACTTTTTTGGGTTGTAGTAGCTTGACACAAGCACCCGAAATACCAAATAGTGTAACTTATTTAGAGCATACTTTTTATGGTTGTAAAGGACTAATGCAAGTACCGGAAATACCAAATAGTGTAACCTATATGTACGCTACTTTTTATGGTTGTACAAGACTAATGCAAGTACCCGAAATGCCAAATAGTGTAACGAGTATGACTAGAACCTTTCAAGGTTGTACAGGGCTGACGCAAGCACCCGAAATACCAAATAGTGTAACGGATCTGTCTGAAACCTTTGGAGGTTGTACAGGACTAACGCAAGCCCCTGAGATACCAAATAGCGTAATAAACATGTCTGAAACCTTTGAAGGTTGTACAGGTCTGACGCAAGCTCCAAAAATACCAAATAGTGTAACCAATATGTGCAGTACTTTTTATGGTTGTATAGGGCTAACGCAAGCTCCCGAAATACCAAATAGTGTAACCGATTTAAGATATACTTTTTATGGTTGCAAAGGTCTGACGCGAGCCCCCGAAATACCAAAAAGTGTAACAGATATGACTAGAACCTTTTCTAGTTGTACAGGGTTGACACAAGCCACAAAAATACCAAATAGTGTAACCAATATGGATTATACTTTTTCTGGTTGTTCAGGACTAACACAAGCCCCAGAAATACTAAATAGTGTAAACTCAATGAGTAGTACCTTTGAAGGTTGTACAGGGATGACGCAAACACCAGTAATACCAAATAGTGTAACCAATATGTACCGTACTTTTTCTGGTTGCACAGGACTAACCCAAGCACCTAAAATACCAAATAGTGTAACGAGTATGCCTGAAACCTTTTCTTATTGTACAGGGCTAACGCAAGTTCCCGAAATACCAAATAGTGTAACCAATATGTACCGTACTTTTTCTGGTTGTACAGGACTAACCCAAGCACCTAAAATACCAAATAGTGTAACGAGTTTGCCTGAAACCTTTTCTTATTGTACAGGGCTGACGCAAGTTCCCGAAATACCAAATAGTGTAACGAGTATGTCTGAAACCTTTAGCGGTTGTACAGGATTGACGCAAGTTTCCGAAATACCAAATAGTGTAACGAGTATGTCTGAAACCTTTAGCGGTTGTACAGGATTGACGCAAGCCCCCGAAATACCAAATAGTGTAACGAGTATGTCTAGAACCTTTGATGGTTGTACAGGGCTGACGCAAGCTCCCGAAATACCAAATAGTGTAACAAATATGGATAGTACATTTTGGTGCTGTACAAGCTTGACGCAAGCCCCTGAAATACCAAATAGTGTAACCAATATGTATAGTACCTTTAGAGGTTGTACAGGATTAACGCAAGCTCCTAAGATACCAAATAGTGTAACGAGTATGTCTGAAACCTTTAGCGGTTGTACAGGATTGACGCAAGCCCCCGAAATACCAAATAGTGTAACGAGTATGTTTGCAACCTTTTGTTACTGTACGGGGCTAGCACAAGCACCAGAAATACCCAATAGTGTAACCTCAATGAGTAGTACCTTTGAAGGCTGTACAGGACTGACTCAAGCACCCAAAATACCAGATAGTGTAAAAGATATGGGATTTACTTTTTCTTATTGCACAGGACTAACACAAGCACCAGAGATACCAAATAGTGTAACACATATGACTTATACCTTTCATGCTTGTATAGGACTGACGCAGGCTCCCCAAATACCAAATAGTGTAACAAGGATGGGAGGGACCTTTAAAGGTTGTACAGGACTGACGCAAGTCCCTGAAATACACAATAATGTAACGAATATGGATCAAACTTTTGAAGGTTGTACAGGGCTAACGCAAGCACCTAAATTACCAAATAGTGTAGAAACTATGGGGTATACTTTTTCTGGTTGTACAGGACTAACGCAAGCACCTGAGATACCAAATAGTGTAACTTATCTGTCTGGAACCTTTTCTGGTTGTACAGGACTAACACAAGCTCCCGAAATACCAAATAGTGTAACTTATCTGTCTGGAACCTTTTATGGTTGTACAGGGCTGATGCAAGTCACTGAGATACCAAATAGTGTAACCAATATGTCTAGTGCTTTTTCTGGTTGTACAGGGCTGATGCAAGCCCCAGAGATACCAAATAGTGTAACTGATATGTATAAAAGTTTTGAAGGGTGTACAAATTTAACTGGCAATGTATTTATACCACGAAAAGTAACTACCTTGTCAGGTGTTTTTAAGGATACCTCTAAGCCTATAACTTTGATATATTCATCAAATAACACAGTAGCTGCTTCATACGAAGCACCAGCTAATGTTACTAAGGTAGTAGATTCTGCTTCACCAGAAATATCCAGCGTAACAGGTGGAGATACATCTAGTGCAACAATCAATGCTCTTGACAATTATCAGATACATAGTTATGCAGTAACAACTTCTGATGCTGTTCCAACTGCAGGCTGGCAATCATCAAATGTATTTTCCATTACATCTGATGGTACATATTATGCATGGGCAATGGATGGTGTGGGAAATGTTAGCATAGGCAAAGCTTTTGTGTATCCTCAAGATTTTGATGTTGCTTTAGGTACAGATGGAAATGCAGTTGATTTAAGCTTGTGGGATTATACTGCAAATGAAAATTACTATAGTCTAAATGGCTATAAAGGAGACATTATAGATGGTAAAATTGTTGGCAGTGTACCAGCTATTATAAGTGGGAAAGCCGTTACAGTAATGTCAAATACCTTTAAGGGGTGTACAGGACTAATTCTAGCCCCCGAAATACCGAATAGTGTAACGAATATGGTTGGAACTTTTGCTGGTTGTACAGGACTGACGCAAGCCCCTGTAATACCAAATAGTGTAACGAGTATGTATGAAACCTTTTATGGTTGTACAGGGTTGACGCAAGCCCCCGAGATACCAAATAGTGTAACAGATATGTATGGTGCATTTATGGGTTGTACAAATTTAACTGGTAATGTATTTATACCACAAAAAGTGACTGATTTATCAAATGTTTTTAATGATACATCTAAGCCTATAACTATGATATATTCATCAAATAACACAGTAGCTGCTTCATACGAAGCTCCATCTAATGTTACTAAGGCAGTAGATTCAGTCTCGCCAGAAATATCCAGCGTAACTGGTGGAGATACATCTGATGTAACAATCAATGCAACTGACAATTATCAAATAAATAGTTATGCAGTAACAACTTCTGATGCTGCTCCAACTACAGGCTGGAAATCGTCAAATGTGTTTTCAAGCTTGATTGATGGTACATATTATGCATGGGCGATGGATAGCGTAGGAAATATAAGTGCAAGCAAAGCTTTTGAGTATCCTCTTGCTTTAAGTACAGATGGAAATGCAGTTGATTTGAGTTTATGGGATTATAATGATAATGGAAATTCTTATAGTCTAAATGGCTATAAAGGTGACATTGTAGATGGTAAAATTGTTGGCAGTGTACCAGCTATGATAAATGGCAAAGCCGTTACAGTAATATCAAATACCTTTAAGGGGTGTACTGAATTAATCCAAGCTCCTGAACTTCCAAATAGTATTACCGATATGTCCAGTACTTTTTCAGGTTGTACAGGTTTAATCCAAATTCCACAAATTCCAGATGGTGTAACAAATATGAGCTATACCTTCAAGGACTGTACTGCATTAACCCAGCTACCTGAGCTTCCAAATAGTATTACCAATATGTCTGGAATCTTTTATGGTTGTACAGGACTAAAGCAAGCACCCGAAATTCCAGATAGTGTAGCCAATATGGAGTATGCTTTTTCCGGCTGTAAAGGTTTATTGCTTGCACCACAGCTTCCAGATGGTGTAACTAATATGAGGTATGCTTTTAACGGCTGTACGGGGTTAACGCAGCTACCTGAGCTTCCCAAAAGTGTGACAACTATTAATCATGCTTTCTCTAGCTGTACAGCATTAACCCAGCCACCTGAAATCCCAGTTGGTGTGACAGATATGAATGCTGCATTTGCAAGATGTACTAAGCTGACCCAAACACCACAAATACCGGATAGTGTAAAAGATATGTCTTATGCTTTTTATATGTGTACAGGCTTAACTCAAATGCCTGAAATACCAAATAGCGTAACAGATATGAAGTACACTTTTTCAGGTTGTACCAAGTTAACAGGAGACATATTTATTCCAAAATCAGTTATTAGAATGTTAAATATTTTCATAAATACATCTAAGCCTATAACCATGATTTATTCATCAAATAATACAGTGGCAGCTTCAGCAGAAGTTCCTCCCAATGTTGCTAAAGTAGTAGATTCTGTTTTGCCAGAAATATCTACTATCACTGTGACAAGTGGAGCAATAACGATAAATGCAACTGACAATTATAGCGTAGAAAAGTATGCTTTAACCACTTCTGATACTGTTCCAACTACAGGTTGGCAGTCATCAAATGAGTTTGCAAATATGTCTGATGGCAGGTATTATGCATGGGCAATGGATAGAGTGGGGAATGTAAGTGCAGGAAAAGCTTTTATGTATTCTAAAGATGTTGGTGTAGATGTTGCTGTGGGCAAGGATGGAAATGCAGTTGATTTGAGTTTATGGGATTATACTGATAATGGGGATACCTATAGTTTAGACAGATATGCAGGCAGTATTGTAGGTGGTAAAATAATTGGCAGTGTACCAGCTATGATTAACGGAAAACCAGTAACAGTAATGTCAAATACCTTCAAGGACTGTACAAGATTAACCCAGCTACCTGAGCTTCCAAATAGTATTACCAATATGTCTGGAATCTTTTATGGTTGTACAGGACTAAAGCAAGCACCCGAAATTCCAGATAGTGTAGCCAATATGGAGTATGCTTTTTACGGCTGTAAAGCATTGACACAAGCACCTGAGCTTCCAGCTGGTGTAACTAATATGACATATACCTTTTATGGATGTACAGGTCTAACCCAAGCGCCAGTGCTTCCAAGTAGTATAACAACTATAAATCATACTTTTTCTAGCTGTACAGCTTTGACCCAGCTACCAGAAATACCAAATGGTGTGACGGATATGAATGCTGCCTTTGCGAAATGTATTAATCTGACCCAACCACTACAAATACCTGATAGTGTAATAGATATGTCTTATGCTTTTTATATGTGTACAGGCTTAACCCAAATGCCTAAAATACCAAATAGTGTAACAGATATGAGATACACTTTTTCAGGCTGTACCAACTTGACAGGAGACATATTTATTCCAAATTCAGTAATCAGAATGTTAAATATTTTCACAAATACATCAATGCCTATAACTATGAAATATTCATCAGATAATACAGTGGCGGCTTCAGCAGAAGTTCCAGCAAATGTTACTAAGGTAATAGATACACTAGAACTTCTTGATGGAACAATTATAAATATGGATAATCCTGTTATTGAAGTTTATGGAAACAATGTTAAAATCACTAATGGTGATACTACACCTTCAAGTACAGATTACA
Organism: Bacillota bacterium; assembly: GCA_023416275.1. Lineage (GTDB taxonomy): Bacteria > Bacillota > Clostridia > Acetivibrionales > DSM-1351 > Ruminiclostridium. The sequence goes on from JAEZIB010000056.1 coordinate 20,398, forward strand.
CCGACTTTGGAAGCACTATAGTGGAAGGTGGAGCAGTAATCAGAGAATTTACAATAAAAAATAATGGGAATACTACATTAGTTTTGTCAGGAACATCACCATACATAACATTATCAGGTACAAATGCATCAGATTTTTCAGTTGTAACGGGTTCTGCTATTTCCTTAAATAGTGGAGAAACTGCTATCTTTTCGATCAAATTTGATCCTAGTTCTTCTGGAACCAAAAATGCAAGGATAACCATTGCTAATAATGATGGTAGCAACAATCCTTTTGTATTTGATATTAATGGAGAAGGAATCACTACTGCACCATCAGAAGTAGCCTCATCAGAACTATCAGAAGCAACCTCATCAGAACCGTCAGAAGCACTCTCATCAGAACCATCAGAAGCAGCCTCATCAGAGCCGTCAGCACCACGAAACTCGACTACTCCAGCAATGAAGATTCAGTCTATAATCTGTTCTATGTGGAAAAATGGTGTGTTTTATGGTGATTCTGCTACTGGAACTAAAGATGCAGATGGAAATTTTGTTACAACAGGAAAGTTCACTCCGGATATGGCAGGAGATTGGACATTGAATGTTAAGATTGGCAATACGGTTTCTAATACAATAGCATTTAAAGTGTTGCCCTCACCCTAAAATTGGGATAATTGGTAACACAGACAATATAAAGATATGAAAACATATACTAGATTTAAAGCAATATCATAATAAACTAATATTTTACATCAAGTTTTTAATAGAGCTGGAATAGCCTAATATCAGGGCTTATTTCAGCTTTATTTATATAATCGTAAGAGTTCAAGTTCTTCCTTAAGTGGTGAAGTAAACATGTTTTTGTAAAATATAGAGAAGATCTTATGAAGCATCATGAAGTTTTTATTAAATATATAAAATTATGGTATAACATGATAAAATTATAAAAAATATAATATTTTATAATAAATTAAGGAGGGGTTGACATAGAGATATTGAGTAAAAATATCTCTTGTCAGTAAAAACTATGGGAGAGAATAGAAGATTTAGATTTTCAAAAAGGTTGTTAAGCTTTGCTATGGTAATTATGCTTATTTTTACGATGATTCCAATTGACAAAGTGTATGCAGCAGATGTAGGTATAGGTACAGATGGAAATACTGTAGATTTAAGTTTGTGGAATTACACTGCCAATGGAGATACTTATTCTCTGTATGAATATAAAGGAAGCATCGTAGATGGTAAAATTGTTGGATGTGTTCCCACTAACATAAATGGAAAACCTGTTATAGTAATGACTAGAACATTTACACCTTGTCAAAGCCTAACACAAGCGCCAAAATTACCAAATGGTGTTATAGAGCTGAACAATACTTTTGTAAATTGTATAGGACTAACGCAGGCACCTGAAATACCAAATAGTGTAAAGATTATGTCTGGAACCTTTATGGGTTGTACAGGCCTAACGCAGGCGCCCATAATACCAGACAATGTGACAAATATTTCTGGAGCATTTAATCGCTGTACAGGTATGACAAAAGCACCGAAAATACCAAACAGTATCACAAAAATGTTCATGGCATTTTTTGGTTGTACTGGATTAACAGAAGCACCAGAGATACCAAACAATGTTATAGATATTAGAATGACCTTTTCTGGTTGTACAGGGCTAACAAAAGCCCCATTGATACCAAGTAGTGTAACCGATATGACTAGTACTTTTTATGGATGTACAAATTTAACGGGCAATGTATTTGTACCAGAAAAAGTAACTGCTTTGACAGATGTTTTTAGTGATACAACTAAGCCAATAACTATGATATATTCCTCAAATAACACAGTAGCAGCATCATATGTAGCTCCAGCTAATGTTACAAAGGTGGTAGATTCACTTTCACCCCAAATATCTAGTGTAACTATTGGAAATACATCAAATGTAACAATCAATGCAATTGATAATTATCAAAGTCTCAGTTATGCTATAACAAATACTGATACTGCTCCAACTTCAGGTTGGCAATCCTCAAATGTATTTTCTATTACATCTGATGGTATATATTATGCATGGGCAATTGATGGCGTGGGAAAAATAAGTGCAAGCAAAGCTTTTGCATATCCCAAAGCGTTAGATACAGATGGAAATATAGTTGATATGAGTTTATGGACGTATACTGCTAATGGAGATACTTATAGTTTAAATGGGTATAAAGGTAGTATCTTAGATGGTAAAATAGTTGGCAGTGTGCCTGCTGTTATAAATGATAAGCCTGTTACAGCAATGTCAAATACCTTTAAGGGATGTACAGTCTTAACCCAAGCCCCCAAACTTCCTAATAGTGTACTCAATATGTCCGGAACCTTTGAAGGCTGCACAGGACTAACACAAGCCCCAGAGACACCAAGTAGTGTAACCAATATGGAGTATGCTTTTTCTGGCTGTAAAGCACTAACCCAAGCACCACAGCTTCCAGCTGGTGTAACTAATATGAGATATACCTTTAATAACTGTACTGCGTTAACACAAGCACCAGTGCTACCAAGTACTGTAACAACGATAAATCATACCTTCTCCGGCTGTTCAGCTTTGACCCAAACACCCGAAATACCAGCTGGTGTAACAGATATGAACGCTGCTTTTTCCAAATGTACAAAGCTGACCCAAACGCCACAAATACCTGATAGTGTAATAGATATGTCTTATGCTTTTTATATGTGCACTGGGTTAACCAGCGTACCAGTGATACCAAATGGAATTAAAAATATGAGTTATACTTTTTATGGATGTACAAAATTAACAGGAAACTTATTTATCCCAAACTCAGTAATCAAAATGTCATATGTTTTCACAAATACAGCAATGCCGATAACCATGATATATTCGTCAAATAATACCGTAGCAGCATCAACCGTAGTTCCATCCAATGTTACTAAAGCAGTAGACTCAGCTTCACCAGAAATATCTAGTGTTACTGAGTTGGACGGAACAATAACAGTAAATGCAACAGACGATTATAGTGTAGAGAAGTATGCCTTAACTACATCAAGTACTGTTCCATCTACAGGCTGGCAGACATCAAATGAATTTACAAATATGCCTGATGGCAGGTATTATGCATGGGCAATGGATAGAGTAGGAAATGTAAGCGCTTGTAAAGCTTTTGCGTTTCCACAGGCTATTGCTGTAGGTACAGATGGAAATACAGTTGATTTGCTATTGTGGGATTTTACTGATAACGGGGATACATATAGTTTAGATGGATATGCTGGCAGTATTATAGATGGTAAAATTGTTGGCAGTGTACCTGCTACTATAAACGGAAAACCAGTTACAGTAATGTCAAATACCTTTAAAGGGTGTATAGGTCTAATCCAAGCGCCAGAACTACCAAATAGTGTAACCAATATTTCTGGAATCTTTGAAGGTTGTATAGGCTTAACCCAAGCGCCACAAATATCAAATGGTGTAACCAATATGGAGTCTGCTTTTTCTGGTTGTAAAGGACTAACACAAGCACCACAAATCCCAGCTAGTGTGATAAATATGAGATATACCTTCAATAACTGTACAGCATTGACTCAAGCACCAGTGCTGCCAATTAGTGTGACAACTATAAATCACACCTTCTCTGGTTGTTCAGCCTTAACCCAAGCTCCTAAAATTCCCAATGGTGTGACAGATATGAACGCTGCTTTTTCCAAATGTACAAAGCTGACCCAAACACCACAAATACCTGATAGTGTAATAGATATGTCTTATGCCTTTTACATGTGTACAGGCTTAACTCAAATGCCTGTAATATCAAATAGTGTAACGGATATGAAGTACACTTTTTCAGGTTGCATAAATTTAACAGGAGGTATATTAATTCCGAAATCAGCAATAAGAATTACAAGTATTTTTGCAAATACAGTAATGCCGATAACTATGATATATTCGTCAAATAATACGCTAGCTGCTTCAGCTGTAGTTCCGTCCAATGTTACTAAAGCAGTAGATTCTGATATGCCAGAAATAACTAGTGTTACTGAGAGTGATGGAACTATAGTAATAAATGCAACTGACAATTATAGCGTGGCGAAGTATGCCATAACTACATCCAATACTGCTCCATCTACAGGCTGGCAGACATCAAAGGAATTTGCAAATATGACTGATGGTAGGTATTATGCATGGGCAATGGATAGTGTGGGTAATGTAAGTGCAGGAAAAGCATTTATGTATCCACAAGCTGTTAGCGTTGATGTTGCTATAGGTACAGATGGAAATACAGTTGATTTGAGCTTATGGGATTTTACTGGTAAGGGAGAAACCTATAGCTTAGATAGCTATGCAGGCAGTATTTTAGATGGTAAAATTCTTGGCAGTGTGCCGACTACTATAAATGGAAAACCTGTTACGGCAATGTTAAATACCTTTAAGAATTGTACAGGTCTAATCCAAGCGCCAGAACTTCCGAATAGTGTAACCAATATATCTGGGATTTTTGAAGGCTGTATAGGCTTAACCCAAGCGCCACAAATACCAAATGGTGTAACCATTATGGAGTATGCTTTTTCTGGCTGTAAGTCCTTAACCCAAGTACCACAGCTTCCAGCCGGTGTAATAAATATAAGATATACCTTCAATAACTGTACAGCGTTAACTCAAGCACCAGTGCTGCCAAGTAGTGTGACAACTATAAATCACACTTTCTCTGGATGCTCAGCTTTAACCCAAGCTCCTAAAATTCCCAATGGTGTGACAGATATGAACGCTGCTTTTTCCAAATGTACAAAGCTTACCCAAACACCACAAATACCTTATAGTGTAATAGATATGTCGTATGCCTTTTACATGTGTACAGGCTTAACTCAAATGCCTGTAATACCAAATAGTGTAACAGATATGAAATATACTTTTTCTGGCTGTACTAGTTTAACGGGTAACATATTTATTCCTAAATCAGTAATCAGAATGTCAAATGTTTTCACAAATACAGCAATGCCGATAACTATGATATATTCAGCAGATAATACTACCGCAAGCTCGTATACTGCACCAGCAAATATTACAAAGGTTATAGATACACAGGATGTTACTAATATAGCTGTCTCAGTTGACGATACTACAGTTGATGAAGCTGGTGGAACTGCTACATTCACAGTTAATCTATCAGAAACCTTCAGCAGTGATATTACAGTATACTATGTTACTTCAGACAATACTGCAACATTAGGTGATTACACAAGCACTTCAGGTATATTGACTATTCCAGCAGGCAGTAAAACTGCAAACATTACAGTTCCTGTAACTAATGATACTGATTATGAAAAAAGTGAAAGCTTTTATTTGAATTTAACAAATGCAAGTTTAGGTGTTATTACAGATAATCAAGGAGAAGGTATAATTAATGATAATGATAGCCCGCCCGCTGTAAGCTTGAGTGTATCTGACAGCAGCTTTTCAGAAAAGGGTGGCACAAGCACAATTACAGCTACATTATCAAATAAATCGTATCAAGATGTAACAGTTAATCTAGACTATTCAGGTACAGCAATTATTGGGACAGATTACATTACTTCGGGCAGTGCAATAGTTATACCTGCAGGATGCTTATCCAATTCAATTACATTGGCAGCTATAGACAATATGGTATATACAGGTGATAAAACTGTAATTTTAGCAATATCAAGTGTAGAAAATGGAATAGAAGAAGGTACACAGCAACAGACAATAACTATTAAAGAAAATGATACAAGCTCTCACTTGTCCAGTCTTGAGATAAGTAGCGGTGCGCTTACGCCAGCATTTGTACCTGCTACACTGGATTATACTGTTCCCAAAGTTCCATACAGCACAACAAATGTTGTTGTTTCTGCAGTAGCGGTAGATCCTACATCAACAATTAAGGTGAATGGTGTCGTAATGACAAGCGGGCAGAGTACAGTCAATCTGAATGTTGGTGTCAATACCATAAACGTATTGGTAACGGCATTAGATGGTGAAACTACAAAGAATTATACCATTACGGTGGTAAGAGTAGCTAGTTCATATTTGTCAGGATTAAGTGCTCAGGTTGGTGGAGCTAACATGGCTTGGACTGAACTAATGCCAACACCTTTTATTAAGACGACTACAAGCTATACATTTAATGAAGGCTTTGATGCAGAGAATATAAAAATTACTCCTACGCCTGAAGAGTCAGATGCTATAGTTGAAATACGCGTAAATGATTCTTCTGTAGGCAGTGAAGCATTAACAGCATTGAAGGTAGGGCAAAATACTGTTACTGTTACTGTAACAGCAGCAGGAGGAACACTTGTGACAACTTATACTTTATGTATTACAAGGGCTGGCAGTACATATTTAAGTGCAATTTCATGTACAAGAGGACCAGCAACCCCTGAAATTTCAAAAAATCCACCATATAACTATACACTTAAAGCAGGAATAACAGCAGCAACTACAACTATAACATTGACAGCCGAAGATGCTATATCGACTACTATTACTTTACAGGTAGATGCAAATACTTATTCAAGTACAAATGGTACGTTGGTGGTTCCAAGCGTTCCTACAGCATCTAATCCTGGAAGAATTGTTACTGCAACTGTTTCATCTTCTACTGGTGTTCCATCAACCGTATATACAATATCAGTAGTAAGAGTAAATCCTGCAAAGGTAATAACAGCCTTTAACCTTAATGGGTTAACTCCAAAAGTAATCGGAACTGTAAATGAAGCAAGCAAAACAATAGCTTTAACAGTACCATATGGAACAGATTTAACTGAATTGGTACCTACCATAACTCATACAGGAGCAAGCATATCTCCAAATACAGGAGTGGTACAGAACTTTACAAACCCTATAGAATATACAGTAACAGCGGCAGATAGCTCAACACAGAAATATATTGTTACAGTAACAGTAGCAGCAAATGAATATACGCTAACCTACACAACAGGAACAGGCGGAACAATAACGGGAACAGCAACACAGACAGTAAGTAGTGGAGCAAATGGTTCAGCAGTAACAGCAACACCAAACAGCGGTTATCATTTTGTAGGGTGGAGCGATGGTGTTACAACAGCAACAAGAACAGATAGTAATGTTACAGGCAACATCACAGTAACTGCAAACTTTGCAAAGGACACCAACACTTCGTCACCGGCTGATTCAGTAGTTACCCCTATTCCAGTTGTAGATATATTTATTAACAATGAAAAAATAAATTATGCAACCTCTGAAATCAAATTGGAAGATGGCAAAAAGAAGACAACAATTAAACTAGATGATGAAAAGCTTACAATCAAGCTAAACAAAGAAAATGAGGGCAGTGTTATTACCATTCCTGTAAATAACAATTCGGATATTGTAATAGGACAGCTAAACGGACAGACTGTAAAGAACATGCAAAATAAAAAAGCAACCCTTGAGATTAAAACTGAGAATGTTATTTATACAATTCCTGCAGAGGATATTAATATAGATAGTGTTTCAGAAAAGATTGGCAGTCAGGTCCAATTAAAAGATATAAAAGTAAACATTATTGTCTCAAGTTCATCAAAAGAAACAATAACGAAGGTCGAAAACAGTGCTAGAAGTAAGAACTTGCAGTTGGTAGTACAACCTGTTGATTTTGAAATAACTTGTACAAATGGCAGCAGAATTGTTGATGTATCAAAATTTAACAATTACGTAGAAAGAACAGTGATTTTACCAGAGGGAATTGATAATAAAAAAGTAACAACTGGTGTAGTATTTAACGAAGACGGTACTTTCTCACATGTTCCTACAGCGGTATATCAAGACAAGATTGATGGAAAGTATCATGCAAAGATAAACAGTCTTACTAATAGTACATATGCAGTTATTTGGAATCCTGTAACATTTAATGATGTAGAAAACCACTGGTCAAAGGATTACGTAAAAGATGTTGGTTCAAGACTGATTGATGATGGTGTGGGAAATGGAAATTTTGCTCCAAATAGAGCTATTACAAGAGCAGAATTTGCTTCAATGGTTGTAAAAGCACTTGGACTAAAAGGTACAAATTTTGCTGAAAAGTTTGGTGATGTAAAAAAAGGTGATGATTATAATTACTATATTTATACCGCATATGAGTATGGAATACTTGCAAACTATTCAAATGGTAATTTTGGACCACAAGACTTAATTACCAGAGAGGAGGCAATGACAATGCTTGCAAAAGTCATGGAGATAGCAGGTATGAATGTAACAGTATCTGATACTGATGTTAGTAATCAACTTAAGCTGTTTAAGGATTCTGACAATATTTCAGTATACGCAAGACAGGCGATTTCAGTCTGTATAAAAAACGGAATTTTTGCTGCTGGTAATGAAGTAAGGCTCACTCCAAAAGATAATTTTACAAGAGCAGAAAGCGCAACTGTTATTATAAAGCTTTTAAAGAAATCTGAATTAATTTGAGTTGTTGTTAACTTGAAATTCATGCATTTTAAAACAGTATTTTTAGAATTGCTATAATTGCCAAAAGCAATTAAAGCAACTCAATGACTGCATTTAATGATATAATTGTGCAAACTATCTATATATTCACACAAATTTAAGGGAAAATTTGTTGACTTTTGTCGAAACCATATCTAAAATTAAAGTAAAACTAATTAGGCAGGATGATTAAATGAAATGGTTGCTGCGAAAAATTACAAGACTTGGATTGGTATGGCAGGCTACAATTGTATTTTCACTGATAATGATTATTCCTGCTATAGTTATAACCTCCTCCTATGTAGAAATATTGCAGAAAAATCTCATAGAAGAAGCCAATAAAAAGGTTTATGAGAATTTAAAGAAAATGGATACCAATATGGATGTCAACATTGATACCATGAACAGCGTACTCAATCAGCTGGTTTTTAGCCAGGAATTTCAGTATTATTTAAACCCTAACAATAATCTGAGTACCCATGAAAAGAATCATTATGTTTATAGTGCTCAAGATGAGCTTCTGAATATTCACCACGTATACACCAATAAATTTAGCCGCTTAGTAATATATTCAAAAAACAATCAAATTGATGAATATGTGGACTGGTCATATCACATGGACAGACTGTATGACCGTAATTATTATGCAGAGATAATAGAAAATGAAAATCAGCATATATACGGGAACGTCCGTGTTTATGATACGACATTAGGAAATCTTGTTGACTATGAGGAGCTTGAAAAACAAGAAGAGTTGGTGCTCCCAATTTATCGCAAAATATCTGATACCAGAACCAAAGAATGCATAGGTATTATAGAAATAGACATGACCCTCAGCAAGCTGGTAAATGCAGGAGAACTTATTAATGAAGAGTCGGGCGTGAAATATTTCATTTTTGATCGAGATAATGAGCTGGTTTTTACTACAGATGACAAAAATATATTTACAGACTTTAAATTCAAAGGCGATTCAGGTATTACAGATATCAGTCTGGGAAAAGAAAAATATCTGATTGCGTATGACAAAGACAGCATTACTGGGTTAATGAGAGTTGCTGCTATAGACAAGCAGAAGATACTTGAATCTACTTCGAATGTAGATATTCTGCTACTTTTAATTGCTGCTTTCAGTATTGTAGCTATAATATTATTTACAAATGTGGCAGCCCGCATATTCTTTAGAAAACTTAGGGATATGGACAAAATGATAGCACAAATTGAAGCAGGAAGATTTGATGTTCGTATTAAAGTGGGCGGTTTTAATGAAATTTCCAGAATTTCAGAAAGCTTTAATCATATGGCTGAAAAGCTTCAGAGTCTTTTGACTTCGATGGTTGAAAAGGAAAAATCTCAAAAGGAAGCAGAAATAAATGCTCTTCAAGCTCAGATAAATCCGCATTTTTTATATAATACGCTGGAAAATATGAGAATGCAGTGTGAAATTGACGAATATTTCACCGTGGCAAATGGCCTTGCAAATTTAGGTGATTTGATGCGCTTCAGCCTTCATTGGGAAAGCAAAAAGGTAAAGCTCACTGAGGAGCTGAATAATGTTAATCAATATATAGAAATTATGAGGATGCGATTTAACAATAGGCTTTTATACAATATGGAAGGCAGTGAAGGCTTAGAAAACATTATGGTACCTAAGTTTATTCTTCAGCCATTGGTTGAAAATTGTTTTACACATGGCTTTAAGGATTCTATTCCGCCATGGCTAATATCAGTTAATATTACTCGAAACGAAAACAATTTGATAATTTGTGTTAAGGATAATGGTAAGGGTATTGACATAGAACGTCTTGAACAAATCAAACAGTGTATGAGTAAAAATGAGCCTATTTCAGATTCAATGAAGTCAAAGAGCTCTATAGGTGTGGTAAATGTAAAGCAGCGTATTGAAATGATTTGTCCTGTGGGAAGTACCTTGAGCATTGAAAGCATACCTGACGTAGAAACAAAAATTATCGTTACAATAGTTATTGAATAGGATAATAAAAAGTCAATTATTGTTGGTTAAATCTGATTGAGCTAAAGCTTTTAAGCTGATTTTAAGAGTAATTATGTTTTGATTTTGTTTTTTGACGTCAAAGGGGCTCGAGTCTCTAGAATAAACTGCTGGTAGCAAACGGTTTTTTAGTCGGCAGTAATTGACTTTGGTAAGGGAGGAAGCTATGTTTAAGATACTTGTAGCAGATGATGAGGATATTATTCGCAAGGGCATTATTTCAATATTAAAAAGAGAGTTGGATTTTGAAATATGTTTTTTGGAAGCCGAAAATGGTATAGAAGCACTTAAGGTTTGCAAAGAGAATAATCCTCATCTGGCAATTACTGATATTAGAATGCCTTTTTGTGATGGACTGAATTTTATTAAAAATGTTAAAGAATCAGGACATGTACCTACTTTTATTATTCTGTCAGGCTATGCCGACTTTGAGTATGCAAAAAGCGCAATTAAGCTGGGTGTTAAGGAGTATGTACTTAAACCGATAAATAAGCAGGAATTAGTTGCTATGGTAAAGGGTTATATAAAAATTCTGATGAGTGAAAAGCAGCGAATAGATGAAAAGCTTATTCGTGACAGTGAAAATAAAAAAGTAACAGAAAATGTTAAACAAAAGCTTTTGAAGCATTTGCTTGATTGCTCAGATAGCGATGAGGCAAAGAGAACTATTGAGGAACTCTATGATTTAAAAGTCTGCTTCAGTAATAATCTTATGCTGTGTACAATGCTCCAATTCCAGGTAAACGAAGAAAATAAGGACTATATTGATTTTGCAATAAAGAATATTGCTGACGAAGTGCTCAAACAAGATTTAGGTTCTAGCTTTATAACCACAGTACAGTATGACTCGGGGAGAATAGCGGCCATATTTGAGGGGTTAAAAAGAGAAACAATACTGGTTTCCGCTAAACAGGAATTGAGCAAGATTTGCAGTCTGATTCACAAATACTTAAATATCAGTGCTTTTGCGGGTGTGGGTGAAGTGGTCTTCGGACCGGTACTTCTGAATAAGTCCTTTGATAGTGCTTATGAAGCTGCAAAGTTTAAACTGTACGAAACTAATAAAAATGTAAAGGTATTTGGTGAAATACCAGTTTGTAATAAGCACCAGATGGAAGATTTCAATAAGTTGATTCATCCTCTTGAAGATATAATAATTGCGGAAATAGTAAATATTTTCGAAAAACAGATAAATTATTCTCCATCAATACAATCTCTTGACATCATTGAACACAGCTATTCTCAATTAATAAAAGCTATTGAGCAAGAACTTTTAAAATACAATAGTACCAAGACCGAGAGCTTAGTAAAGCCCCCACAATTTTGTGAAATATGGAGCTTTTTGCAGTTAAAACAGGAAATTATGAGATATTTAAGCCAAGTAAGTGAATTGGCATGTGAGTCCAGAATAGATGTCCCTAATAAAAGGCTTATCGTAGAGGTTTTACAGTATGTTAAAGACAATGCTGCCAGAGAAATAAATCTTAATAGTGTAGCGGAGAGATTTGATAGGACTCCAACTTATATGAGTGCTTTATTCAAAAAGGGTACAGGAATGGGTTTGAATGATTATGTAACAAGCATTCGCATGAATATTGCAAAGCAAATGCTTGCAGATACTAGTATTCCTATTGGTGAAGTAAGTAAATTATGTGGCTATTTAAACCCAAAATACTTCTCTGTGGTTTTCAAAACCACCTTTGGTATAAGCCCTGTAGCATATAGACAGGAAGCCCCGCACCGATAAACTTTTTATATGCGGAAATTGACCAATACAATTAAAAAGTTTTCCAGTGACTCTATATATTGCACTGCGAAAGCCGAAAATAAAATAAATACATGAGTGATAATTAGCTCATGTATTTTATTTGTACTTTTTTCCATCATAAAAAACTGAACCTAATATTGAAATAATAGACCTCTAAATGCAGCATGGCACTTGTATAATAAAATCATCAACTGAGAGGTGAAATTAATTTAATATGAATTACTTGTCAGTGCCGGCAAAAAACTGTGTAAAGGGAGAGAGGTGTGAAAAATTGAGTTTACTGGAAATGAAGGATATCGTCAAGAGTTTTAATGGTGTTAATGTATTGCATGGTGTTCATTTAAGCTTAAAACAGGGCACTGTTCATGCTCTGATGGGTGAAAATGGAGCCGGAAAATCTACTCTTATGAAAATTCTGGCTGGCGTAATTAAATGTGACAGCGGTAGCATCAGTATCAATGGAAAAGTAGTAGAAATAAATTCTCCATCAGATTCTCAAAATTTAGGAGTTGCTATGATTCATCAAGAGCTTTCACCTATTCCAGAAATGACGGTAGCAGAAAATATCTATTTTGGGCGTGAACCAGGCAAGGGTGTTTTTGTTGATTATAAGCAATTATATAAGCAAACTGAGGAACTGCTCAAAAGACTTCATATTGATATAAATCCGCGAGAAAAGCTTCAGAATTTAAAGGTTGCTGACCAGCAATTAGTAGAGATAGCAAAAGCAATATCGTATAATGCTGAGATTATTATTATGGATGAACCGACATCAGCAATTACTGATAAGGAAGTAAATAATTTGTTTCTAATAATCAATAATCTGAGAAAAGCCGGAAAAGGAATAATATATATATCGCATAAAATGGATGAAGTATTTCGTATTTCAGATGAAATTACTGTTCTTAGGGACGGTGGATATGTTAATTCATGGCCGGCAAAGGATATAAACAATGATATTTTAATTAAGAATATGGTTGGTCGAGAGCTTAATGATATTTACCCAAAGGTACATGTTTCTATTGGAGAAAAGGTTTTGGAAATTAGAAATCTTACACTTAAAAACAGATTCTACAATATAAATCTAGATGTGAGAAGAGGTGAGATTCTAGGTGTTGCGGGTCTCGTTGGAGCAGGACGTACAGAAACAATGCAGGCTCTTTTTGGACTTACACCTGCGGATGAGGGAGAAATTATCTTTGAAGGAAAGCCACTTAAATTAAAAAAACCTAAGGCGGCGATAAATCAAGGTATAGCATATGTTACAGAGGATAGAAAAGGTGAAGGCATTGTACCCTTTATGAGTGTAGCTCACAACATTACATTTGCATCCATGGACAATTTTGATAAAAGATTACTAATTGATCAGGCATCGGAAGACAAAGCTATACAGAATCAAATATCATCGCTATGTATTAAGACACAAGGTAAAAAGCAGTTAGTGGCCTCTCTTTCTGGTGGAAATCAGCAAAAGGTAGTGCTGGCAAAATGGCTTATTAAAAATCCGAAATTACTTATATTAGATGAACCAACACGTGGAATAGATGTAGGGGCAAAAGCTGAAATATATAAGCTTATGTGTGAATATGTTGCAAAGGGAAATTCAATTATTATGATTTCGTCTGAAATGCCTGAGGTAATGGGTATGGCAGACAGGATAGTTGTTTTCAGTAACCGCAAGCTAGCCGGAGAATTAGAAAGAGAAGAGTTTGTTCAGGAAAACATAATGAGACTTGCAGTATCAAAAATGTGATAGTGGGGTATGTATAATGGAAAAGTTGCAAAATGCTAATAAAAAAATGACCAAGAGTCAATTCTTTGAAAAGTTTGCAACCTTGATAGGGTTGTTGGTGGTAATATTGATTTTCTCAATGTTAAAGCCAAAATTTTTAGATGTAAGTAATATTTTTAATTTATTGCGTCAGGCATCCATAAATGGTTTGCTGGCACTTGGTATGACATATGTTGTTCTGACAGGAGGAATTGATCTTTCTGTAGGGTCTATTTTAGGTGCTTCTGGTATTTTTGCAGCCTTAGTAGCTCAGAATCAAGAAATTCCTTTGTTTGTGGCAGTGCTCGCAGGCTTGGCGATTGGACTATTACTGGGTACTATAAACGGTGTGGTGGTTTCATGGCTGAAAGTACCTGCTTTTGTGGCCACCTTGGGAATGCTGAGTGTTGCAAGAGGTATCACTTATCTGGCCAGTAATGCCCAGCCTGTCCCTGGATTAAGTGAAGGCTTTCTAAAAATCGGAGGTGGAAGCGTAGGAATTATACCCATTCCGGTTATTATTTTAGCTGTCGTGTTTATTATTTGTAGTATAGTTCTATACCGTACTAAGTATGGAAGATATATATATGGTGTTGGCGGAAACGCAAGAGCTGCACGTGTTTCAGGAATCAACGTCAAAAAAATTACTTGCTCGGCATATATGATTGCTGGTGTTCTGGCAGGACTTGCCGGTGTAGTTTTAACATCTCGTGTATCTTCTGGTTTGGCAATGGCTGGACAAAACTATGAAACAGATGCAATTGCAGCTGTTGTAATGGGCGGAACTAGTCTAGCCGGAGGTAAGGGTAGATTGTGGGGAACACTGATAGGAGTATTGATAATTGCAGTTTTAAATAATGGTTTGGATATGATGGCAGTTTCATCATATTGGCAGTTAATTATTAAAGGTACAATTATTGTTGCAGCTGTAATGATGGATAGCTTAAGTGGTTCTAATGACTAAAACCGGTTAACCGGTTTATGTAAATAAAAAATAGTATGGGAGGAAATGTGGATATGAAAATGTTTAAAAAATTCTTGGCAATGTCTTTGGTAGCAGCAACTATGCTGGTTTCTTTTGCAGCTTGTTCTTCTGAAACGAAAGAAAATAATACGGCTTCATCGACTGTAGCAACAACTGATACATCAGGAGAGAAAAAAATTGTTGTAGGAATGACCCTGTACAGCCTTAAAAACGAATTCACTGTTCGTCTTTCAAATGCCGCAAAAAAGAAAGCTGAAGAATTGGGCGTAGAGCTAAAAATTTATGATGGTAACTATGATCCGAACACACAAATCAGCCAGGTTGAGACCATGATTTCTGATGGTGTTAATGCAATTATTTTAAATCCACAGGATGCTAAAGCATGTGCAGTAGCAGTTGATAAGGCAGCAGCAGCAAATATTCCTGTTATAGGTGTAAATACACGCGTTGACAGTGATAAGCTAGTAAGCTATGTGGGTTCTAAGGATGTATATGCAGGTGAATTGGAAATGCAGGCTATTGCAGATAAGCTTGGCGGAAAAGGTAACATAGTTATACTTGACGGACCTCTCGGACAATCGGCACAATTAGAAAGAAGTGAAGGCATCAATAACATTTTAGCAAAGTATCCTGACATAAAGGTGCTTGCTGAAAAAACAGCAAACTGGTCACGTTCTGAGGCAATGACAGTAATGGAAAACTGGTTGCAGGCTTTTGACAAGATTGATGCAGTTGTTGGTGAAAATGACGAAATGGCTCTTGGTGCAAGACAGGCAATAGAGGCAAAGGGTTTGGATATTCCTACTATAGGTGTTGATGGTATAACAGATGCTTTGAATGCAGTTGAAAAAGGCACACTAATCGCAAGTATATTCCAAGATGGTGCAGGACAGGGAAGTAAAGCCTTAGAAATTGCAGTTTCTGCGGCAAAAGGAAACACTGTTGATAAGGAATACTGGATTGACTTTGAACCGGTTACAAAGGATAACGTAGCTGAGTTTAAACAGAGAGCACAATAAAAGGAATATTAGGTATATAGCAGAAGAATCATTACTTATAGAAACAATAATATCGATAAACCGTTATAGATACTTATTAATATAATTTTAAGTTGTACTGAAAAACAGCATAGTCTTAAATCAGTACAGATGAAATGAGTTCACACATTATCGGGAAAGGGTTAGCCTTCCCTTTCCTGATAAAATAGAAATGATGTCACATCTATAAAAATTCCTTAATAAAAAATAAATATAGTTATAAGTTTGATAAATGCGAAGTTTACATTTAGTTGCATTCATCGTTCTCTTCGTATAATAAAAAGCTGCGAGCAGCTTTTTATATCAAGGGTGGAGGAGGAAATCGTACCTCTGTGAAGCAGAGATTCTCCACCGAATGCTTTACCAAATTTTTGTACCCAAATGGGGTGTGGGAGGTTAATATGTTAAAGTACAGCGGAGCAGATTTAGATTTCTCTTTACAAGGTAAAACAGCAATTATCACTGGAGGAGCAGCGGGAATAGGATTATCAACTGCGCGCTTTTTTTTCGCAAAAGGGGTTAATTGTGTTTTAGCTGACCTTAACCCGGAGGTAAATAAAATTGCAAAAGAATTAGGTGACAATTGCATTGGGGTTCCAGGAGATATTACAAACGATGATTATAGGAAATCAGTGATTGATGCAGCGGTAAGTAAATTTGGCTGTGTTGATATTTTAGTAAATTGTGCGGGAATAGTAGCTTTAGATAGTGCTGAAATAATAAGTGATAGCATGTGGGAGAAAACAATAAATATAAACCTGACAGCATCATTTAAAATGGCACAGGCTGTTGGAAAATATATGATTGATGCTGGACATGAGGGTTCTATCGTAAATATGGCATCACAGGCAGGTGTTATTGCACTAGACAAGCATGTTGCATACTGTGCAAGTAAAGGCGGAATAATTGCAATGACAAAGGTAATGGCATATGAGTGGGGCAAATACGGTATCAGAGTAAATGCGGTTTCGCCTACGGTAGTGCTTACAGATTTAGGTAAAAAAGCATGGGATGGCCCTGTTGGTGAGGCCTTCAAGAAAGAAATGCCTTCTGAGCGCTTCGCTGAGCCTGATGAAATTGCTGGTACAATAGCGTTTTTGTGTAGCGGTGCAGCCGGTATGATTACTGGACATAATTTGTTAATTGACGGCGGATATACCATTAAATAATGAAAGGTGATATGAATATGCAGCGTATATTAAATGATCCAGATAATATTGTAGATGAAATGCTTAAAGGTTTTTTTAAGACACATAGTGATATTGTGACAAAAACAAATAACCCCAGAGTAGTTAAATATGTGGGTGCTCCAGGGGACAGAGTGGGAGTTGTAACAGGCGGGGGCTCTGGACATAAGCCTGCTTTCATTGGTTATGTAGGAAAGAATATGGTTGATGCGGTAGCAGTGGGTGAGATATGTTCCTCACCAACAGCAGCAGCATTTTTAGATGCGTTTCGTGCATCAGATGGGAAAAAAGGGGTAGCTTGCCTTTATGGAAACTATTCTGGTGACAATATGAACGTAAAAATGGCTGTCAAAATGGCCAAAAAAGAGGGACTTGAAGTAAAGACAGTTGTGGCAAACGACGATGTTGCTTCTGCTCCTAAGGATCAGAGAGAAAAACGGCGTGGTGTAGCAGGTGAAATATTCATGTGGAAGGCTGGAGGTGCAAAAGCATCCATGGGTGCTTCTCTCGATGAAGTAATTGCAGCAGCCCAAAAAGCAATTGACAATACTCGCAGCGTAGGAATAGGCTTAACGCCTTGTACACTTCCGGCAGTTGGACATCCTAATTTTGAGATTAAGGAAGGAACTATGGAGGTAGGAATTGGTCATCATGGTGAACCTGGTATTGAGGTTTGTAATCTTGAGACAGCAGTGCAAATGGCAAGGCGTATGGTTGATGTAGTATTGCCCGATTATCCCTTTGAAGTCGGTGATGAGGTTGCTGTGTTGGTTTCTGGATTAGGTGCAACTCCTGTTATGGAGCTATATGTATTATATGATGAAATTGATAAGCTACTTGTGGAAAAGGGGATTAAAGTATATCGTTCATATGTCGGCAATTACTTTACTTCGCTTGATATGATGGGTGCCACCTTGACAGTGATGAAACTGGATGATGAGCTTAAAGAGCTTATAGACATGCCTGTAAATACAATGGGATTAAAGCAATTTTAGTGTTTAATATCAAAGTTATTGTATTTTTCTGTAAATATAGATCTTGGTTTATATTTCTCACAAGTTTATATTAATTATGTCAAAATTTATATTAAGGATAAATCTTAAATTATAGGTAAGTCAATTTAGGTTGAGAGCTCTAAAATCTATAAATTAATAAAGCATTTAATTGGCTTTGAATAGAGGCGGATTAGATTTTTAACTCAGATTTAAACTGGTAGCTTAATAGATGGTATCGGTTTTCAGCCTATAGCAAATGACTTTTGTTCAAAAAATGAAGGACAGGGGGGTATGTATAAATGGATATATTCAAGAATGCAAGCGGTAAACCAGTTCTACTTGCTATGGTAAAAGCTATACAAAGCAATAAGGCATATCTCGGTGAGGTTGATGGTCTAATTGGAGATGGCGACCACGGAATGAATATGAATAAAGGGTTCACTGTTTTCGAGCAGAGAACTGCGGATAAGGATATTTCCTTCACAGAGGGACTTGATGAATTAGGAACTATTTTGATGACTGAAATTGGTGGTTCTATGGGACCAATATACGGTACCATTTTCATTGAAATGGCTGGGGCTTGTGAGGAAATGGAGGAAATAACAGTTAAGGATTTTGGAAGAATGCTGCAAGCAGGCTTAGACGGTTTACAGCAGATTGTAGATGCGAAAGTAGGTGACAAAACGCTTGTTGATACGCTTTCACCAGCAACTGAATCAGTTAAGTTAGATGCCGCAGAAGGCAGAAATTTTAAATTGGCACTTGAAAATATGAAGGCAGCAGCCGAAAAGGGCAGAGACTCTACAAAGGATATGGTTGCAAAATTTGGTCGTTCAAGCCGTTTGGGTGAGCGTTCAAGAGGGGTTTTAGATGCAGGTGCAACATCTTGTAGTATTATACTTGCAGCTATGGCTGATGGAGTTTTGGGGGTGTTGGAATGAAATTGATAATGGGTTGTGATGAAGCAGCATGTTTATTTAAAGAAGAAATAAAAGCTTACGTAGAAGCAAAAGGATACGAGGTTATTGATAAAGGTACATTTAATGATAAACCTGTATTGTATCCAGATGTTGCTGTGGCAGTGGCTCAGGCAATAGTAGATGGTGAGGCTGAAAGAGGAATACTGATGTGCGGTACAGGAATCGGTATGGCAATATCTGCTAATAAAGTGCCGGGAATTCGTGCAGCAGTTTGTCATGATTCTTTTTCTACAGAACGTGCCAGAAAGAGTAATAACGCACAGATTATGTGTATGGGAGCAAGAGTAATAGGTTTAGAGCTTGCAAAACAGCTTGTTGATATATGGCTTGCTTCTGAGTTTGCCGGCGGAGGCTCACAGGAAAAGGTTGATAGAATAAATTATTATGATACTTGTTACAGATAAATCTAGATTTGAAGTACATCTAGACTTGAGCAAGCCCTAGGTTTTATTGCTGTAAAGTGAACACTTTGCCGGTTTAGCACACTTTGGATAGTTTGCCAATTTATCTAAAGGGTTGAATAGCAGTATGGGTTACTATTCAGCATTGACAATACAATATACAGCACATATTTCATAAATATATATTGTAGGTGTTTATACTTATCAATCAAAATTTGAGTTAATAATCTATTTTAAGAGGCTGAAAAATATCATGTTATAAAACAAAACTATTAAATTTAAAGCATCCTGTTATTGACATATCACCAATAACCGGATGCTTTTTATAGATAACTCAACTTTTCCAGTTGAATTATAGGTGTTCAACTTATCAATGGAAAGTTGGGTAAATAATTTATGTTTAAAAGTCTACCATAAAACCTATTCGGATTTAATTGCTTCCAGAGCGCTGAGTTTCATAGCTCTTCTTGCGGGTGAAAAACCGGAAATGAGTCCGATAAAGATAGCAAAAGCAATAGAGAGAAGTGCCAGCCAGGGAGGTATTGAGGATATCCTGCTTTCGGCATCTCCCATACCCATACCCATTCCCATACCCATACCCATCATGCCTCCATTTTCGGAATTCATAAAACTTCTGCCGACGGTGTTTATTGCAAAGGAAGTAAGATAACTCAAAAGAACGCCGATACAGCCTCCTAATAATCCTATAATACCTGCTTCTAGAAGAAACAACTGTCTTATATTTCCCATTTTGCAGCCCAGAACCTTCATTACACCTATCTCACGGGTTCTTTCATAGATGGACATTATCATTGTATTTGTTATACCAAGAGCAGAAATGATGAGGGATATGGCTCCAATTGCTCCAAGGACCAGTTGAATAGTACGAGCCTGCTTCTGCATGGATTTGCGCATATCTGCAAGGCTGTTGGTGCCATAGCCCATGTCATCAATTTCTGATTGAATACGGTCAACGTCCTTGATTTTATCTACCATGACCATAAGGCGTTCAAAGCCCTTACTGGTACTGCTCGTATCAAACATCATACCTCTTTGATTCTGCCCGCCTTGAGCTTTGGAGGCATCCTTCATTAGCTTCTGAAGATTGAGATAATCCATGAATATGTATCCATCCTTCTGCCAATCGTTCGTAATATTTAAAATACCTACAGCTTTTATTTTGTAGAGTTTAGGAGCTTTTTCAGAAGTGTCAGATCCTCCTGCACCCTGCTGTTGCTTTTCTCCGTAACTCATGTCAAAAGTTGCCTCTATTTTATCGGTCAATACATCAACAACAGGCTTTCCATCTACCGAACCATAGTGGCTCTTTGGATTGAAAAAATATTGAGGGATATTACCGCCCACCACCATTTTGTCAGAATCGCCTTCTTGAAGTAAGCGACCTTGTGCGATGGGATAATCAAAATCTGGCATAGATTTTACATCAATCCCCATAACCTGAACATAGGCCATGTATTTACCTGATATAAGCTTCAAGCTTCCTTCGATAACCGGAGTTACTCCTCGAATGCCTTCGATTTTATTTATTTTTGCGATGGCAGCATCATCAAGAACGATTTCCTTTGGTGGTCCGCCAGAGTTATCAGGAGTATTTCTGTATTTGGTAACATTAATTATATTAAGGTTTCCCATTTGCTTTAATTGGGCTTCAAAACTCTCATTCATACCGATTCCCAGAGAAACCATGACAACAATTGCTGCCGTTCCTATGACAACACCTAGAACAGTTAGGATTGTTCTGGTTTTTCTTCTGAAGAGATTCTTTAAACCCATTAAAAATATATCAAAGCTCCTCATCTATCATAAATTCCTTTCTTGCTTTTATTTTCTTACGAATGACCAATACAGTTATGATTATTACTACAAGAAGAACTGCTCCTCCTGCGATAAAAGCCCATAGTGGAATTTTTTTGTCTGTTTCCGGCGGAATCATTCCTCCACCATCAACAGGAGGTTCTGTAGGCATTTCTAAGGCATTAAAAGATATCTCTTTTTTTACCTCCTGCTTTTTTCCATCCGCATCTTCATACGAGAAAATGAGATATCCATTTACAGGGCCTGCTGCTTCAGGAGTAACTGCACCATCAAAGGAATCAGTTTTTCCAGGCTCAAAATTACCTACATAATAGCTTGTTCCCTCAACTCTAAAATTGCCTTCCAGCTTTACAAGCAAATTGTACAATGTAGATTTACCCATATTGTAGAAGCTCACATTTATGGGCATCGGGGAACCTAAATAAGCTTCTGGAGGGAAGCTGAGATCGCCCACTACCAAACGTGGTGTCTGAAGAAGTGGAATTCCCACAACATCCTTAGTTGTATAAGGATTTCCTTTTTCATCCTCATACTCATAATTTATGCTAATCATATACTGCTTGGGAGCAGCGTCTGATTTTGAAGAGAAGCTGACTTGTTTTTGAACCCTGCCTTTAGGAGCGATGCTGTCTATGTAAAAAGAGTTTGAATTTACAGTCGTAAAGGTTCCATCATCAGAGGTAAGAGTTACTTTGGCATTGCTGATTGTGGAAGACCTACTGGTATTCAATATTGATAGATTCAGCGTAAAGGGCTGGCCTGCATTGATGACTTCTGGATTAACACTGTACTTGTCAATAATGAGTCTAGGTACAGACTTACCAGTGGCATTTTCTACATTCAGTCCTACATACTGCATGATTGTCTGTTTGGTTACAGTTCCGTCAACCGACGCATCATATTCAACATTCAGTGAAACGGCATAATTCTTTGTTGTCGCTTCGTCCGAGACGTAAAGCTGAAATTGCACATTCTTTGACTCACCTTTTTTTAGCAAGGGTATAATAATTGTATTTTGAGTTCTTGGTATTAGTTCCTTGTCGGTTGTTACAGTTACTTTTATGTTACGAGCGTCAGATGAACCTGTATTTGCTACATCAAAGGATACGGGTGCACTGCTACCTGGTGAAAGTGTGGATTCTGGTGATACAATGTTCTTCAACTCTATATTAGTATGTGAATTTTCTGATACCACATTATAGAAAAATTCTATTTCATCAGAATATGCCGAGCCAGAATTATCTAAATATTCAACTTTAATTTTTAAACTGTTTGCACCTGTTTCAATTTTTGAGGAAGCAAACAGATTAAATGAAAATACGGCCGAGTTACCGGAATAAATGACTGCTTGACTTTTTTTGTTTGTATTGCCGATGATACTGGCTCCGTCATTTTTCAATCCAAGTAAGGTGACTTTTACATTTTTTGCCGAAATAGCACCGTTGTTTTCCAGAGCTACATCAAGTTTGAAATCCTTTCCAGGAAGTACAGGTGAAGGATTTGTTGAGACTGATTTTAAATCCAGCCTGGGAAGTTGGCTACCTTCCAAGGTTTTTAAATAACCTGTTTCAGTATTGCTGAAATAATCTCCTGAAGAATTATAATACTGGAGGTTAAACTTTATCGGATAGGTTTTAGGCGTTGCGCCGTAGGATATTTTGAAAGTAAATTTAACATTCTTGCTTTCTTTTGGTTGCAGAGATTCTATTGTCTGAGAAGGATTCATTGCTTCAATTGTAATTGGAGCAGAGTCATCAAATACCGGAGATACTACAATATTTCTTGCATAGTATAAACTGGTGTTTTTCAGTGGAAGAGTATAGGTTACTTCAGCACCAGCTTGTCCGGAGGGAATGGATGAATTCTCTGCTATTTGGATTTTGGGAGCATATTTTGTAGTATCGACTGGGTCGGAAGGAGTTTCATCAGGCGTGGGAATAGCCTGAGAGATAGTGATATAATCTGTTATGGTTTTAGTCCCTGAAGGTGTTTTGTATTGTATATTAACCCGAAGATTATTTGAACCACCGTTATATTCAAAATATTTCCCTTCGGTCATAACTGTAGTATCGTCGATAACATTATCTGCAGGTATAAATGAATCGGAAGTTACCAATGAAAAGGAAGAATTGCTATCAATTGCTATGGATATATCCGAAACATCGGCACTATGTTTTACTTTAAGGGACATCGTGAAGTTATCACCTGATTTAATGGCTGTTTTATTAATGCTGTAGTCTACAAGATCTACATCTTGTACTGCGGCAGCTACTGGTAATGCTACCGTAAATATTTGTGATAATAGAATTAAACAGATTAAACTTATAGCTGTGATTTTTTTTAACGCTTTCATATGTATTTACCTCCAAGCCTCACTGGACTGTCATAAAATTTTATAATAAATTGCATTCGGGTGCTGATAAACCTAATTATAATGTCTAGATTCAAAGTGAAATTATTCGATTATAGAAAAATTTCATTACATCATATTATTTTTTCCGCCACTTCATTAGACGACGGGGTTTGTGCTACTACTTTTTCAATGCTTCCATCTAGAATATGAATTACTTTATCTGCATATTTTGCAATGCTAATATCGTGTGTAACTATTATCAATGTTTGAGAGTTCTTTCTTGCCATCTCTGTGATGAGATTCATAACATCAATGGTTGTTTTTGAATCCAGATTTCCAGTGGGTTCATCTGCAAAAATAATTTGAGGATTTCCCACGAAGGCTCTGGCGATACCCACTCTTTGCTGCTGTCCGCCACTCATCTGGGACGGCTTTCTGTTGTTGTGAGAGGTGAGCCCAACGGCTTTTAGCATTTGCTGAGCTTTTTTATCTCTTATACTGCGGGATATGCCTTTAAAAGCCAGGGGTAGACCAATATTTTCCAAAGCTGTCAAACCTGGCATCAAATTATAGGACTGAAAAACAAAGCCAATATATTTTTGGCGGAACAATACAAGCTTCTGCTCATTAAGTTTTTCAATATGTATATCTTTAATTATTATTTCACCTCTGGACGGTTTTTCAAGACCAGCCAAAAGGTTCAAAAGAGTGGATTTGCCGGAACCTGAAGTTCCCAGAAGACAACATATTTCACCCTTTTCGATAGTAAGATCGATATTTTGCAGAGCAACAACTTTTTCGTTACCTACTCTGTATACCTTTCTTACTCCTTTAAGTACAATCAAACTACCCAAAT
Organism: Bacillota bacterium; assembly: GCA_023416275.1. GTDB lineage: Bacteria > Bacillota > Clostridia > Acetivibrionales > DSM-1351 > Ruminiclostridium. Next base: position 45,005 of record JAEZIB010000056.1, read on the forward strand.
ATTCAACCTCCTCGTAAAAAAAGTTTAACTAAGAATTAGACGAAATTTAACTTGTAGAGTTCCAAGAAAAACAATAAAACTTCCACAATTTATTATATATCTTCTGCTGAATTTAAAGGTAACAAAAATGTAACTATTTACAATTTATTTGGTTGAGAGGTTTAAGTATGATACACCTACAATTTTCAACTGGAATTATAAGATATTTATTCAATCTCATGTTTTTATACAATTTTAACTTTACTATATTGTATAAATTAGTATAATTATAACGAGGCGATAAAGTGCCCCCACTTCTATAAGTGTTGGGTGCCGCTTTTGCGTAATAATATTGATTTTAAGTGCGGAGGAATTAAATTGAGTATATTAACTGTAGAAAATGTAAGTCATGGTTTTGGCGCCAGAACTATATTAGAAGATGCCTCATTCAGATTACTTAAAGGTGAACATGTAGGGCTTGTAGGCGCAAACGGAGAGGGAAAATCTACATTTTTAAATATAATTACCGGAAAACTTATGCCTGATGAAGGCAAGGTGGAATGGTGCAACAGAATAACTACCGGATATTTGGATCAGCATACAGTTCTAGCACCAGGCAAAACAATTCGTGAGACCTTGAGAGAGGCTTTTCAACATATGTTTGACCTTGAACAGGAAATGCTTTCTATATATGAAAAAATGGGAGATGCCACAGATAGTGAATTAAATGCAATGATGGAGGATGTTGGTGAAATCCAAAGTGAACTGGAACTTAGCGGCTTTTACATTATAGATTCAAAAATAGAGGAAGTCGCAAATGGTTTGGGGTTAGGTGATATTGGTCTTGAGACTGACGTATCCAATTTAAGCGGAGGACAGAGAACAAAGGTATTACTTACAAAGCTCTTGCTTCAAAGTCCAATGATAATGATACTGGACGAGCCTACAAACTTTCTTGATGAAAACCATATTGTATGGCTAAAAAATTATTTAAAGAATTATGAAAATGCTTTTATATTAGTTTCTCATGATATTCCTTTTTTGAACGATGTTGTTAATGTAATTTATCATGTAGAAAATGCTGTGCTTACAAGATATGCAGGAAATTATGAGGAATTTCAAAGAATGTACCAGCTTTCAAAACAGCAAATTCAGCAGGCTTATGAGAAGCAGCAAAAGGAAATTGAAAAGCTGGAAGACTTTGTGGCTAGAAATAAAGCCAGAGCAGCTACTGCAAATATGGCTAAAAGTAGGCAAAAGAAGCTTGACAAAATGGAAATCATCAATAAAGTGCAAGAGAAGGCTAAGCCTATATTTAAGTTCAGGGAAGCACGAGCACCAGGAAGGTTTATATTTAAAACAAATAATCTTATAATCGGATACGATTCTGCCTTGACAGGGACTTTGAATATAGCTTTGGAGCGTGGACAAAAGGTTGCTGTAAAGGGTGTAAACGGATTAGGAAAGTCAACCTTGCTTAAAACCCTATTGGGAATTCAAAAGCCATTTGCTGGCGAGGTTATGTTGGATGACTATTTATATCCTGGCTATTTTGAACAGGAAGGTGAGCGCTACAATACCAAAACAGCATTAGAAGAGGTTTGGAACGACTATCCAGGGATGTCTAATGCAGAGGTTAGAGGAGCCCTTGCTAAATGTGGTTTGACAACCGAGCACATTACCAGCCAGATGATGGTGCTAAGCGGTGGTGAAAATGCAAAAGTACGTCTATGCAAGCTGATGCTTAAGGATGTTAATTGCTTGATTCTTGACGAGCCTACAAACCACTTGGATGTAGATGCAAAGGACGAACTGAAAAGGGCAATTAAAGAATTCAAGGGCACTGTGCTTCTAGTTTGCCATGAGCCTGAATTTTATGAGGATTGGGTAACTGATGTATGGAACGTGGAGAATTGGACAACAAAGATTGTGTAGATAAAACAAAATGGAGGTAATAATGAAAAAATTATTAATTATTTTAAGTGTTTTAGTAAGTTTATTTGTTTTTTCAGTTCCGGCTTTAGCAGATTCTCCTATTACATCAACTCAATTTAGTGATGCATATATGGATATAGATATTGTGAAGGAAGCTAGTAAACAAGGTATTGTTAATACCAAGATTGCAGCCTACTTATCAAATGCAAAAAATCCTATAGATGTAAAGGCAGCGGTCATTAATGCGCTCTCTTGGGATGTAGATGGTAATAAAACAAACGCAGAGAAATATTCAAAACTGATATATAAAAAATCTGTTTCAAAACTTAAACTAGACTCTATGAGTGGAGACCAGTTGTTTTGCATAGGATACATGCAGGCGATGGATAATTATGATGACACAAAATCTGCACTTAAGTATTTAAAGGCGGCTGAGAAGAAAATTAATAACAGCTTTACTGTCTCAGCAGTAAGGTCAATTGTAGAAGCACAAAGCTCAGATAATATATGGAAGTGTATTCAGCCCATTATCAATAATGGCAATTTAAAAAAGGACATGAGAGAAGATGCAGTACATATTGTTCTTGACTATATGGCATGCGAAGGGTTTCAAGTAAGTCAAAACAATATGATAATTGAAAATGAAAAAAGCCAGAAGGTTTATTTATATGGGGCATTTAGTTTTCAGGGGGAAGCTCCATATCAATTAGTTGCTCAATGCGACAAAGCGTATGCTTCTTTGGGCTTAGATAAATACAATATCGGTTTTGTAAATATAACAGGGGTAAGGAATGGTAATGCTTCAATTAATATTAAAAATAATATTAACGAAAGCAAAAAAATTAATTTTACTGTTGTTTCTAGTGATACATATAAATGTCTTGGAGAGACAGTATATATGCATATTGGAAGCACAGATGTTCTGAAAGGTAAGTCAAAAGTTGCAATTAATGGAATTGATGTTCCGTATATTAAGAATAACATTCCATATGTACCAATATCATTTGTAAATAGTGCAATTGGAGCAAAAACGCAAACAGATGCTAAAAAAGGAACTTCAAAAATTACATATGCTGGAAAGACTATTTCAATTAAATCTGGCAGTAACGTAGTAAGCATTAATGGAAAGTCTGAAAAGCTTGAATCTAAAATTGAAACAAAAAATAAGCAACTATTTATTTCTGCAAAGGATTATGCTAGTATTACTGGTAAAAAATACATATATTATAATGGGTTAATTCTATTTACAAATATGAAAAATCCTATTAACGCTATAGATAGTGATTATATTTTAGATGAAATTATTTCTATTATAAGTAGAGGTAATTCTGTATTAAATTACCCTGTTTTATTTGAACAAGATGGTAAATATGGATACAAGGATAAAGGGGGAAAGGTGCTTATAAATCCCATTTTCGATATTGCCTATGAATTTAGTGAAGGACTAGCAGCAGTTGGAATAAAAGATGAACAAGGTAACACAAAATGCGGATACATTAATTTGAAAGGCGACTATGTTATTAGTTCAAAATATGATGTGACCATGCCGTATGTCTATGGATTAGCACCTGTTATACTAGGTGAAAATGCTGTTTTTATTGATAATAAAGGCAATGAAAAAATAGCTTCTGATTTTGGCGGAGTTGGGATGTTTAAAAGTGGATTGGCACCTGTAATGGATAAAGATAGTGGAAAATGGGGGTATATAAATATACAGGGGAAATTAATAATACCTTATAATTATGACGAATGCAGGGCTTTTTCTGATGGATTGGCAACTGTAAAAATCAATGATAAGTGGGGATATATTGATAGAACTGGTAAGTTGATTATAGAGCCAACCTTTGATGAAGCTGGTGATTTTATTAATGGTATAGCCAGTGTCAATAATGATGGCGTTTATTCAATAAATAAGTCTGGAAAGCTGATTGCATTTTTTGATGGTGGAGATGTTTATGTAGGAAATCATACTGATGGAGTGGTTAATGGTAAAGGACATTACACGTGGGCTGATGGTTCACAATACTATGGTGATTTTGTTAATGGACAATTAACAGGAAAAGGAACTATAACAACTCCACAAGGTGTAAATCAAACGGGAGATTGGAAAGATGGTGAGTATGTAGGTGAGATAAATAAATAAAGTGTTCAAGACTATAATATGAGGAACAATAAAATTTTTACCGTCATTCACTTTTTGTGTTTGGCGGTATTTATGCATTAGAAGTAAAATAATCATAACATTCTACTGAAATGGCTAGAGCTTATTCTCTCTGAGCAACCACTGATATTGCAGAGAGGCCACAATATAGAGGTGGGCTTCCATAAAGCTGTCAAAGAATTTTAAGAGGCTGAAGAGTAACCTGTAATATAATTATTATATTGTTTTTTTAATTAAACAGTAGATTTTATTATCAATATTTGATTTAATAATTAAAAAGAGAGCGATTTTTAGAATTTATTATAACGCCTAGATTCAAAATGAAATTTTTAGATTGTAGAAAAATTTCATTACATCAGCGGCGTGTAAGCGAGGCGGGAGATATCCTCACCGCTTGAAAACCAAAGCGGTACTCGCCACTTAGAAGTGGGGGACATTTTCTTGCCTCGTTATATTAATTTGATATTTAGCCGCTTGGAGAATAGGAGGAGTATTCCTTTGTGAATGAGAGGTTCTCCATTGATAGTTTTATTATTTTATTATGTCCAAGTGGGCAATTGGAGGTTAAATGTGAGTAAAAAATTACTTATGGGTAACGAGGCAATAGCGTTCGGTGCTATCAGAGCTGGGGTTAATGTTGTAACAGGCTATCCTGGAACGCCTTCTACTGAAGTGCTTGAGACCATAGCGCATAATAATCCGGGAGATTTATATGTTGAGTGGTCAGTAAATGAAAAGTCTGCAATGGAAATCGCAGCAGGAGCTGCGTACAGCGGTGCTAGAACAATGGTTACAATGAAACAGGTAGGACTGAATGTGGCGTCTGACCCACTTATGACCTTAGCTTATATAGGAGTTAAGGGCGGAATGGTGATATTAGTTGCAGATGATCCAGGCCCTTTTTCATCGCAGACAGAGCAGGATACCAGACATTTTGCGAAATTCTCAAATCTTCCTGTTTTAGATCCATCTACACCTGAAGAGGCTTACGAAATGGTTCAGTATGCTTTTGAGCTATCAGAATTGGTTAAATTACCAGTGTTTTTGAGACCTACAACTAGAGTATGTCATGCGTGTGCTACAATTGATGTAGATGATGAGAGAATAAATCATAAGCCAGAAGGGTTTGTAAAGGATCCCAATTGGGTTATATTTCCCAACCTTGCATATAAAAAACACCTTCATATTGAGCAACTGCAAAGCCAATTGAGCGATATATTTTCAAAGCTTAAATTTAACAAAGTATACGGGGATGGCAAGCTTGGAGTTGCAGCATCTGGGGTGGCTTATACATATGTTACAGAAGCAGTTGAGAAATTAAAGGCTGATATAAAAGTATTTAAGGCTGGAACTCCTTATCCGCTGCCTAAGGACATGGCAGAAGACTTCCTTTCGGGATTGGATGAAGTATTGGTATTTGAAGAGCTTGACCCGGTCGTTGAAGAAGAAATGATTTTGTACTGTGCTGCTAACAAGAAAAATGTAAATATATTAGGAAAGAAAACTCAGCATCTACCGTGTGCAGGAGAATATACCTTTGAATTGGTGTATACTGCTTTAGCAAAATTTATTGGAGTTGAAATAGCTGACACTGAAAAAGCAGATATGCCAGCACTTCCAACCAGACAGCCGATATTATGTGCTGGATGTCCCCACAGAGCATCCTTCTATGCAGTTAAGGTGGCTATGAAGGGACAAAAAGCAGTATTTTCAGGGGACATTGGCTGCTATACTCTCGGAAATGCCAAGCCATTAGATATGGTTGACACTTGCTTGTGTATGGGAGCAGGCATTACTGTGGCGCAGGGAATACATAGAACCCAGCCAGATACTAAGAATATTGCCTTTGTTGGAGATTCAACCTTTTTCCATACAGGAATTCCAGGAATAATCAATGCTGTATACAATGATACTGATATAACAGTAGTTATACTTGATAACAGCACTACTGCAATGACAGGACATCAACCTCACCCAGGCATTGGTAAAACCATGATGGACAGTATTTCAAATAAAATAGATATTTATGGTGTCGTTAAGGCCTGTGGAGTTGGACATATAACCAAAGGCAATCCATTAGATTTTAAAAATTCTGTTGAGCTTATAAAGCAGGCAGTAGAATTTAAGGGGCCTTCTGTGATTATTTTTGAAGCTCCTTGCATTGCATTGTTCAAGCCCACCGAATTATACGAAGTTAATGAAAATTGCAGCAACTGCAAAAAATGTATTAATACCATTGGATGTCCTGCGATTTCTATTATTGATGGAAAGGTTAAAATAGAGCCTTCCCTTTGCTATGGCTGTGGTTTGTGTACAAATGTCTGTCCATTTAATGCCATTGGGAGGTGTGAAAAATGATTGGTTTAAAATATGATATCTTAATAGCTGGTGTGGGAGGACAGGGAACTGTACTTGCCTCTAGGCTTATTGCAGCAGCAGCTATTAAGCAGGGAAGCTTTGCAAGAACCTCTGAAACTATTGGAATGTCCCAAAGAGGAGGCTGTGTTGTTAGTCACGTAAGAATAGATAGCGAAAAAGCGAGCTCTATAATACCTCTTAACAGTGCCGATATGCTTATAGGTTTTGAATTATCAGAGGTTTGCAGAAATATGCAAAGGCTTTCAAAGGAAGGCTGCTGCATCATAAACACACAGGTAATAAAGCCTGTATCTGCTTCTTTAGGTACATCTCAGTATGACATTGAAGAGATTACCAAATACATCAAGGATAATTCAAATGAGCTTTATTTTATTGATGGCTATGATATAGCCAAAAAGGCAGGTTCGGTCAAAGCAGTAAATGTCGTTTTGTTAGGTGCTGCTACTGCTGTTGGTAAAATGCCCTTTAGCAAAGAAGTTATGCTTGAAGCAATTGTTGAGAATGTACCTCAAAGGTTCAGAGAATTAAACGAAAAGGCTTTTGCAATGGGCTATGATTACATTTCAAAAGCACAGTCACAACAATAATTAAACCATAATTTATGTAACCGTTAATTTAACTCCTTGTGCGAGTTAACCCTTACAAAATTAATGGGCAAAACAGGTTTATATACACACCATTATTCGCTATATCTTACAAAATAAAATTTATCCCATGTCTATCGTAGCGAATAGCCACTCTTAAGTGGAAACAAGCTACGCTAACAGCTCTGGATAATGATTTTTAAGATTTTGAGATGAATGTGTCTCGGAATCTAAGAACTCTATTAATATAATTTAGGAGGCACAAAATGAGCAAAAATAAACTTGGCAAGCAGAAGCATATAGCTTTAATATCCCATGATAATAAGAAAGAAGAATTGATTAATTGGGCTAAGAGTAAAGCAGATATACTTAGTAAGCATTTTTTATGTGGAACTGGTACTACAGCTCGACTAATTACAGAGAACACAGGACTTCCAGTTAAGGCATACAAAAGCGGGCCATTAGGCGGTGATCAGCAAATAGGGGCACTCATTGCAAATGGTGAAGTTGACTTTATGATATTTTTTTGGGATACGCTTACTTCCCAGCCTCATGATCCTGATGTTAAAGCCTTGCTTAGAATAGCTGTTTTATATGATATTCCAGTAGCTATGAGCCAGACTACAGCTAATTTTCTTCTGTCTTCACCACTAATGGATGAGGAATGTGAACGACGTGAAATAGATTATTACAGCAGAATTAGAAAGCAAAATTTTGGAGGAAGCTATTAACAGCATTAGGATGGACTTTTTATATGGTATTTTGTATAATAAAAGAAATTAAATCAACTCTCGCACCTATAGTATTTTTATGTGCATAAGTTGATAAATCAAACTATATAGAAGAGAAGAGATGAGTAACGATGAGTAAAGGTCAGTTGGAGTTATTTCAAAAATTGCTTATTAATGTTAATCAAAATAGTCCATTTTATAAGGAAAAGTTCAAAAAAAGCGGTGTTAATATTGATGACATAAAATGTCTTGAAGATGTTAAAAAACTTCCGTTTACTACAAAGGAAGAGTTGAGAGATGCATATCCGCTTGGATTACAGGCAGTTTCTGATGAAAAGGTAGTTAGAATACATTCTTCCTCAGGAACTACAGGAAAACCAATAATAATTCCTTATACAGCGCAGGATGTAGAGGATTGGGCTATAATGATGGCAAGAAGCTTTGAAATTGCTGGAGTTACTCCTTTGGATAGAGTACAGATTACACCTGGATACGGCTTGTGGACAGCAGGAATTGGCTTCCAAGCTGGAGTTGAAAAGCTTGGTGCAATGGCTGTACCAATGGGACCTGGAAATACCGAAAAACAGCTTCAGATGATGATGGATTTACAGTCAACAGTAATAATTGGAACCTCATCATATGCATTAGTGCTTGCTGAAGAGGTTGAAAAAAGAGGAATCCGTTCCCAGATTAATCTGAGAAAAGGTGTTATTGGGTCTGAACGCTGGGGAGAAAAAATGAGACAGCGTATAAAAAATGAGCTTAACATTGAAATTTATGATATATATGGACTAACAGAGATTTATGGTCCTGGGATAGGAATTGATTGTGACTGCCATGAGGGAATGCACTACTATGACGATTACCTATACTTTGAGATTATTGATTCAGAAACAGGAGAGGTTCTTCCAGAAGGTGAGACAGGTGAACTTGTTATTACTACATTAAGAAAAGAGGGTGCGCCTCTTTTGAGATACAGAACCAGAGATTTAACAAGAATAATTCCTGGAACATGTAAGTGTGGACGTACATATCCTCGTATAGACAGAATTATAGGCAGAACAGACGACATGGTAAAGGTAAAGGGTGTAAATATCTATCCTGGTCAGATTGATGAAGTTCTTCGAGAAGTTGATGGGGTTAGTAGTGAATACCAAATTCTAATTGACCATATTAATGGAAAAGATGTAATGACGCTTAAGGTTGAGTATAATTCGGACGGTGATACTGACCGTTCAGATATAGAAGATAATATTGTAGACATATTCAAAAAGAAAATTGGAATACAAATTATTGCTGAGGTTAGTGGAATTGGAAGCCTTCCTAGAAGTGAAAAGAAGAGCAAAAGAATTATCGACTATCGTCATTGTTAGTGCAGGAGATTATCAGTGTTTCTTGCCATAAAATAATTGCAGAAAAATAGAATTGTTTATAAAAAGCAAGGGTGCAAATAGTTGCATGCCTTGTTTTTTTGTGCTTTTTTATATAACGATTTGAGTTGTATTCTTCACACAGAATTCAGATAAGAATCACACAGTATTCACCTTACAATCATAGTTTTTTAATATTTGTAGAATAAAATTAAATTATATAGATTAGAAAGGTTATATAAAAACTAATTAAGAGGTGAAAGCATGCAGAAGGGTATGAAGAAAAATAAATGGAGCCGAAAAAAAGTTATTATATGTTCCATAGTAGGTGCTGTAATTATTGCAATTGCTGCAGGTGGATTTATTTTAGCAAAAAACAATGCATCAAAAAGCAGTTCAACTGCGGCTCAAAGAACTGCAAAGGTTACAAAGGGAAACATTGAGGTTAGTATAACAGGTTCTGGTACTATTACCTCAGCAAATACAGCTGATTTAATGTCTAATGTTGAGGGCAAAATCATTAAAGCCTATTTTAAGGAAGGAGATACAGTAAAAGAGGGCGACTTACTGTATGAAATAGATGATAATGATGCACAGCTAAGTATTCAGAAAATAGAGAATTCCATTAGTCAGGCAAAATTAAATGCAAGTAGTAACGAGAAAAATTATGGCAACCTCGTGATTACAGCACCTTTTAGTGGAAAAGTAACGGATGTTCAAGCTGAAAAAGGTGAAAGTGTTAATAATGGTAAGAGCCTTTTTACAATAACTGATACCTCAAACCTAACAATTTCAGTACCTTTCAGCACTGCAGATATAAAAAATATAAAAGTTGGTCAAAAGGTTCAGATTAATTTACAAGAACTATACGACACAACAGAGGGAATAGTTACTGAAATTGCTGGTAATACATATAACGCTTCAAATGGTGGAATTGTCAAAGATGTGGAGGTTACTCTAACTAATCCTGGTACTATAACTGATTCTTCTACAGCAAGCGTAAGTTTTATTAATAGTAGTGGAGTAGAAGTTGTAAGTCAGGAGGTTGGAAAATTTGCATATGCAAATAAGAAGACTGTTCAAGCTGGAACATCGGGAGAGTTTTCTTCTGTTAATATCAAAGATAATCAATATGTCAACAAGGGTGATGTGCTAATAACAATTAATAATGACGATTTGCAAATTACCTCAAAAACAAATGATTTAAAAATGCAGGATTTGCAAAATCAATTAACTGCAGCTAAAAAGACTTTGGAAGACTATAAAGTATATGCTCCTTTTGATGGCACAATTTCAGCCGTAACTGCTGAACAAGGAGGCAGCTTGAAGCGAGGTGATACTCTTCTGAGTATACGAGATTTTAACCAAATGGAATTTACAATTTCTGTTGATGAACTTGATATTTCTAAAGTTAAGGTTGGACAGGAGGTTTCGGTTACTGTGGATGCATTAACTGAAACAACAACAAAGCCTCGAAGCGGTGAGGTTGTTTATAAGGCTATGGAAGGTGATTCTTCTAATGGTGTAGCTACATATAATGTTACTATTAAAATAAATGAAACAGAGAGCTTGCTCGCAGGTATGAATGCAAATGCAGCAATTATATTAGATAAAGCAGAAAATGCGTTAGTGCTGCCTCTTGAAGCGGTAACAAAAAGGGGAAATAGGGCTTTTGTCTGGGTGAAAGGCTCATCGGGTGACGGTAATCAACAATCACGGACTGGAGGAATCAGAAAAACACCTCCCACCAATACAGGTGCTTCTGCTAATACATCAGATGATGTTCGAAAATTTGGTGAAAGAACCGAGAAGAATGGTGAAACTACACAGGAAGGATATTCTTCATCAAACAAAAATGAAAAAATGCCAACTGTCTTTACACAAAATCAAGAGTATTATGCAAATGCAACTATGGTACAAGTTGAGATTGGATTAACAAGTGATACTTATATTGAAATAAAGAGTGGGCTATCTGAGGGTGATGAAGTTATACTTCCGCCGCTTGTTGAGGCAAGCAATGGTGAAAGTAAAAATGAGAAAGCATCAGGTGGCTTTAACATGGGTGGTATGACTGGCGGTATGCGTGCTGGTGGAGGAATGCCAGGCGGTGTGATGCCTAGTGGTGGAGGAATGCCTTCAGGAGGAAATCGGAATAGATAAATTGCAAGAATTAAAATACTTATAAAGGAGGCGCCAAGTCCATGCTATGTTGTTTTATGCCCGGATATGGGGCGTGGATATAATTATGATAAAAATCGAAAATATGTGTAAGATTTATAATATGGGGGACAACTCTGTATATGCACTAAATGATGTATCCTTGCATGTCAGAGAGCACGAATTTGTATCTATTATAGGTCCTTCCGGTTCAGGGAAATCGACACTGATGAATATGCTGGGCTGCTTAGACGTACCTACATCTGGAGAGTATTATCTTGACGGAAAGGAAGTTAGCAAGCTGAGAGACAATCAACTAGCTGAAATAAGGAATTTCAAAATAGGCTTTATTTTTCAAGGATTTAATCTTTTAAAAAAGCTGACAGCAATTGAAAATGTTGAATTGCCGCTTATTTATCAAGGTGTTGGACATAAGGAAAGGGTCAGAAGAAGTATTGAGGCACTTGAAATGGTAGGACTTGGAGACAGAATTTATCATACTCCAAATGAATTGTCAGGAGGTCAGCAGCAGAGAGTTGCCATAGCTCGTGCACTTGTAAGCAATCCTCCTTTGATATTGGCAGATGAGCCTACAGGAAATCTTGATACTAAATCAGGTGCGGATGTTATGAAAACATTACATTTTTTACATAGTAAGGGAAATACCATTGTACTAATAACGCATGATACCAGTATAGCCGCCCAAGCACAACGAATTATCAAAATTCAGGATGGTCAGATTATCGAGGATAAGGAGGCGGTCTAAATGGGTTTTTTTCAAGCCTTCAAAATGGCAATTAAAAGCATTAGAAGCAATAAAGGGAGAGCTTTTCTTACCATGCTGGGTGTAATAATTGGCGTCGGAGCTGTTATCACAGCAGTGGCCTTTGCACAGGGGAGCACAGCAAGTATAACTGACTCAATTAAAGGCCTGGGTAGTAATCTTATAAATATAAGCATTACAGGAAGGGGCAGTAACAGACAAATTACATATGCGCAGTTGCAAAAGTATGCAGACGAGAATAGTGATACTATAAGTTTACTTGCGCCAACTGTAACTAATAATATGACTCTTAAGGCCGGCACTTTGAGCAGGACTGCAACGGTCATAGGAACAAGTGAGGAATACCAGTATATAAAAAACAAATATGTTTCGGCTGGAAGATATATTACTTCATTTGACACTGATAATAAGCTTAAGACGGCTGTTATAGGTACAGCTGTAGCAAATGCTTTATTTGCAGGATTAGATCCAGTAGGGCAGACAATCAAAATAGATGGACAGGAATTTACGGTGGTAGGGCTTTTACAGGAGACAGACAGCAGTCAGGATTCTGGTGATGATGATCAGGTTATAATTCCTGTAACGGTTGCGCAAAGAATCAGCAAAAATGGAACTATCAGAAACTTTACTGTTCAGGCAGCTGATGCAAATCAGGTTGAGCAGGTAATGAATAATCTCAAAGCATATTTAACTTCGGTATATGGTGATGAGGATTTGTTCAGCGTAATGAATCAGGCAATGATATTAGATACACTAAATTCCATAACAGATACTCTGACAGTTGTACTTGCAGGAATCTCCGCAATATCTCTTGTTGTTGGAGGAATAGGTATAATGAACATTATGTTGGTTTCAGTAACGGAGAGAACAAGGGAAATTGGTATTAGAAAAGCTATTGGTGCTAAACGAAGAAGCATACTTGTTCAGTTTTTAATAGAGGCTGTAATGCTAACTGGTCTAGGAGGACTTCTCGGTATCTTGAGCGGAGTTTGTATCATCCACTTTATAATTGGCGGTTTTAATATAACTACAGAGGTGTATTCGCCATTTTGGATGATACTTGCATTTAGCATTTCTTTAGGAGAAGGAATTCTTTTTGGGATTTTTCCTGCATATAAAGCAGCAAGCTTAAATCCTATAGAAGCACTTAGGTTTGAATAACCCGAAAGTATAGTTTGTACTAACATGGTGCTCTTTCGGGTCTCAAAGACGCAAGCGTTTTTGCCAGTGTAGAGATATTGTGCTAACAAGGTGCTTTTTCGGGTCTCAAAAAACGCAAGCGTTTTTGCCAGTGTAGAGATATTGTACTAACATGGTGCTCTTTCGGGTCTCAAAGACGCAAGCGTTTTTGCCAGTGTAGAGATATTGTGCTAACATTGTGCACTTTCAAGTTTTTTTACTAAAGTATGCAATTATTTCTAACCTAACTTATCATTGTAAGATTGAGCATCTATAATTTTAAACTTAGAAAGTCAGATAAATATTAATTAAATCGGGAGGTTGAAACAATGCTAAAGAAAATTATTACCTTTACAATGCTTGCTGTTATGTTTATTTCAACTACATTTTCATATGCAGCAACCGGAACACAGACTGAATCTGCTTGGAAGGACACACTAGCAAAATTGGAAGTAATGGGTATTATAGATGAAGCAGACTTAAATATAACAGCAAAGATGACTAGAGAGGTGTTTTCAAAAATAATAGTTAATTCAACTGGAAACTATGAGTTGGCACAAGCTTTAAAAGGAACTACTACTTTTTCAGATGTTGCTAAGACGTCTGAATTTTGTGGATATATAAATGCAGCTGTGAACAAAGGGTATTTAACAGCCTATGCAGATGGTAGGTTTAAGCCTAAAAACAATGTTACCTTTGCTCAATTATGTACTGCAATGATTAGTGCACTTGGATATAAAAGCACTGATATTGTTGGAATCTGGCCAAAGGGATATATTGAAAAAGCAAAAAGCCTGGGACTTACTACCGGCTTCAGCTATAATACCTCCGATGAAGTTTCCACAAGTAGCGTTATTATTATGGTTGGAAGAATGCTTAATACAAATATCAATAAAAATAATACAGCAGACAAGGATATTACCCTTAAAGAATCAGCAGGACTTACAAATGATCAAGTCAATTGGGTATATAGTGAGCCAGAGGTTGCTTTTAATTTTAATCCAAATACAAAAAAGCTGGGGAATATTACATTTAAAGATAATATTCCTATTCTGAGGAATACTATTGATAATGGTGTATCGCCTGTTACAAGCGTAATTGGAGAAAAGATTACTTTGGAGGTCATTAAAGACAAAGATGTCGTATATGAGGTCTATAACAAGCTGAATGTTTTAATTTATTATTTGGTAATTGACAATAAAATTGAAGGTAAGATTACAAGTATTCTTCCAAATAAATATGCTCCCACCTCAATCAAAGTTAACGATGTTAATTATGATTTAGGTGAATATTCAAAAATAGAAAAATTTAATTCTACAAATGGGTCCTTAAGTGTCGAAGACCATGTATCTGTTGTATTAGGTTACGACGGTAAAGTGGTTGATGCATACTATGTTGAGGATGACAATAATAAAGAATATGCATTTGTTGTTGACTGTGATACTAAGGTTTCTGAAGCTGCTGCTGATTATGGAAAGACATATTATACAGTTACGCTAATGCACGTGGACGGAACAACAAAGACCTATAAAATTGCTGAGGATGCTAGTGACTATAAATGGAGACTTGTTAAGTATTCTAATATAGATGATAAATCTGTTAAACTGCTAAAGCTGGCTTATAGAAACGACACCGAAATTGTAGTAGACAGATATCAGCAAAAGGTAGGTCAAAGCTATATAGCAGACAATGTGAAAATATTTAACTACACTGATGAGGCTGTTAATTTAATTAATTGGAATGATATACCTGATGGTACATTGGCTGCGGGCAAAGTTAAATATCTGGCAACAGCAGGAGATTTTGACGATGTATGTGTAATTCTGACAAGTGATATTTTTAATCAGCAATATAAAAACTATGTTGTTAAAAGCATTAAAGAGCCAAGTGATAAAAATCTGGCAGATGAGAATTCAGCTTATTATCAATATACACTAGCATCAGGTTCTGAAAATTATACCTATGTATCAAAAACCGGAAGTGGTATAACTGGAGCTAATGTTGGTTCTGTACTAAGCATGAAGCTGTATAATAATAAGGTCAGCACTTTCTCAAAGGTTGTTACTCCTGATACGATAGGTACACGTGTTCAGGCTATAGACAGCAAACGTATCAAAATAAACAATATAGTCTATATGTTTGATTCAAATGTAGCTATATATTTTAAGGATTATAAGGGGAATTTAACAGCTAAAAAATATTCTGATATTGAACTAGATACTGACTTTCCATCAATAAGGCTGTATTTTGACAGATCAATAAACAATGGCGGTAGAGTCCAGACAATAGTTATTGGGCAGAACTAGCAGGAAAACTTGATTGAAATTTATCCAATAGTTTTTTTAGCATTTTGAACATCTACATTTTTCAACGGAGAGAGTTGAGCAATTAAATAAAAAGTCCCGGCTTCGTATAAATGAAAATTACTGAAGCTTGGGACTTTTCTGTATACTATTTTCTTATATAAAGGATATTCCGTTTTTTAAGACATTTGATAAATATTTACGTATAAAGTAGTGTAAAACGAAGAAAATTCAATTTGTACAAAAGAATGAGCAAAGCGTATTTTCTTGTAGCATATAATATATTAAGAGTAAAAAGATTTATATTGCATTTAACAATAGTAATTATGTAAAGGATATTAAAATTAAACGGAGGTTGAGTATCTTGAGAAAGTTATATAAGTCAATTATCGCTATGACGTTGCTTTTAGCAATTCTGAGTCTTTCTACTGGCTGCGGCGTGAGAATTAACGGAAAGGAGTATGAATTATTTTCTGCAGGAGAAAATGATGAATCAAACGTTATAAGTGCAGTAGGCAAAGAAACATCAGATGAGTTTGTTGCGTCAGTTGATAAGGAGAATGCAGAGAAAATAATACTTGATAATAATGCTGGAAATATTAAAGTTAAAAAGTCGGAAAATTCTCAGGTAAAATTAGAAGCAGAAAAAAAAGTAAGAGGCGCATCTCAAAATGACAAGAATACAGTATTGGAAAACATGAATATTGCAATAGAAAGAGATGGCACAGTGTTAAGAATTGTTGCTGAAACTACTAACAAAAGAGATTTCTGGGATTGGCTCAAGGATGAATACAAAGCATTTCAAGTTACAATAAACTATACTATATCATTGCCGGAAGGAATAAAGACTATTGATGTAAATACTGGTGCAGGAAATGTAGATGTTGATGATTTGTCAGCAGAGCTTAAGCTTGATACGGGAGCAGGAAATATAGACATTAATAAAGTTATTGGTCTAGGGAGCAGTGAAATTAGTACAGGTGCAGGAAATATAAACTTTGATGGTAATATAGATGATATAGAGTCATTCGAGGCTTCAACTGGAGCAGGAAATATAAAATTTGAGGTTCCGGAGGACTCTAGAATGTCACTTAAGGCCAATTCGGGGATTGGAGTTTTATCTGGCAGTTTTATTAAAAAAGATAGCAATATTAAATTAAGTTTTGATGGAGATATCAATGGTGGTGGTCCAAAAGTAGAGCTAAGCAGCGGAGTTGGAAATATTCATGCTAATAAAAAATGATATCGCACAATTACAATTTTTAACTGAGAAAGATTAAAAAATAAAAAAAGAATTCTCTTGTAACGAAAGTTAGAGGATTCTTTTTTTATCAGTTTCAATTGTTATTAAGTTATTAGTAATTGTTTATAGCAATGCCTTAACCGCTTTCCACAGGACATCACATAATTCAACGTTTCCGTTGTCTTCATTAGAGGTAGATTCATCTATAAAATTCGATTTTCCAATTTCTATGTAGTCCTCTTCAATAGCAACAGAAAGAGAAAAGATACATTGACCAAAGTTTTTCCTTGAAAGAATGTCAAGCATTTGCCCTATATTAAGCAGAGGTAAACATTCCTGCTTTAAAAAGGATTCTGGTCTTTGGAATTCAAAACTAAAGTCTTCATCAAAAGAGAAATCTTCTTCAATATCGTCTTCGTCGTTTAGATTTATCTCAGGGGTTTCTTCATTATTTTCATCTATATTGTCTGAATCAGCGTTTTCTGAGTTGTTATCCTGTATTATTCTTATTTTTTGCTCGGGTAAATATTTTAAATCGTATAGAAGCAGATTACAGTTTTTTAATATGTCAATTCCACCAACTACAAAAGTTATCTGACCATACTTTTCTTCAGCGGCATCAACACAAACAGTTGCTACAGCAGTATCGTATACATTCGGAATCCATAAATCACATAGGTTTTGCTTTTGCTCGGAACTCAATTCATCTAATTGTTTTTGAGTTATCATTAACTTCATATGGCTAATCCTCCATAACTGTATTAAGCTGAACATAATTAATAAAATTTGAAATAGTTCAGCTGCATAAATATTATATTATAAATTCTAGGGCTTGTCATTTGAATTTCTCAGTTGAAAAGTGAACTCGGGGAAATATTTAATTTCAAAATTCTTGACTAAGGATAATTAGCTAATTTGTGCCTTTTGAAAGAAAATAATGAAGGGTACTGGCTGATTTATGCTTTTTGTAGTAATATATTGAATGGCACTGATTGAAATTTACTTTATAATAGCACATATGTTATATTTTTATTGTTGTTAATTTTAAATTATTTTTACTTAAAGTATGTGTATAATAAGCAGTATGCTTTGTTGTATAAAATACTCAAATGATAAACCATTGATAAATTTGAGCATGTACAGACTTTTCAATGGGAAAGTTGAGTAAAGGTCTTGCAAACCGAACATTAGTTTGGTAATATAATGTTGTTTATTGGAATAATTTATGGAGGAGTAACTAATGACAAAAGATACTAGAAAGACTGAGTATGGAAATGAAAGTATTTCGTCGTTAAAGGGAGCAGATAGAGTTAGATTGCGTCCAGGTGTTATATTTGGATCTGACGGGCTTGAGGGCTGCCAGCATTCTTTCTTCGAAATTTTGTCAAACTCAATTGATGAAGCACGAGAAGGTCATGGAAAGGTTATAGAGGTTACTAGATTTGCTGATAAATCAATTATGGTTCAGGACTGGGGAAGAGGTATTCCCC